>NZ_JBHXFA010000089.1:0-7283 GCF_042724175.1 Streptomyces sp. NPDC127084 | reverse complement strand
CGCCCGCCGTGGGGCGGTGGGGGTGGGGGGCCCCCCACCCCCCCCGCCCGTTGACCCGTAGATCGTTCGACTCTTCGACTTCAGAGAGATTCACAGACATGGCGAACTACACCGCCGCTGACGTTAAGAAGCTCCGCGAGCTCACCGGCGCGGGCATGATGGACTGCAAGAAGGCCCTGGACGAGGCCGACGGCAACGTCGACAAGGCCGTCGAGGCGCTGCGCATCAAGGGCCAGAAGGGCGTCGCCAAGCGCGAGGGCCGCTCCGCCGAGAACGGCGCCGTGGTCTCCCTGATCGCCGACGACAACACCTCCGGCGTCATCGTCGAGCTGAAGTGCGAGACGGACTTCGTCGCCAAGGGCGACAAGTTCCTCGCCGTCGCCAACGCGCTGGCCGCCCACGTCGCCGCCACCAAGCCGGCCGACATCGAGGCGCTGCTCGCCTCCGAGATCGAGTCCGGCAAGACCGTCCAGGCGTACGTGGACGAGGCCAACGCGAACCTCGGCGAGAAGATCGTCCTGGACCGCTTCGCCCAGTACTCCGGCGCCTACGTGACCGCGTACATGCACCGCACCATGCCGGACCTGCCCCCGCAGATCGGTGTGCTGGTCGAGCTCGACAAGCCGAACGCCGAGATCGCCAAGGGCGTCGCGCAGCACATCGCCGCCTTCGCGCCGAAGTACCTCTCCCGTGAGGACGTCCCGGCCGAGGTCGTCGAGACCGAGCGCCGTGTCGCCGAGGAGACCACCCGCGCCGAGGGCAAGCCCGAGGCCGCCCTCCCGAAGATCGTCGAGGGCCGTATCAACGGCTTCTTCAAGGACGCGACCCTGCTGGGCCAGCCCTACGCGCTCGACAACAAGAAGTCCGTCCAGCAGATCCTGGACGAGGCCGGTGTCACCCTGAAGCGCTTCTCGCGCATCAAGGTCGGCATCTGAGCCGGTACGCGAGCTACACGGGAGCCCGATAGGGTTTTCCCAGCAGTCGTAGGCCGCGTGGATGCCGGACGACGACCGCAGATCTGACGAGGAGGCCATTGCCGCAGGGACACCAGGACCCACCGGCAGTGGCCTTCTTCGTATGTGCACGAGGAGATCTCCATGAACAAGGGCGCGGACGCCAACCAGGCTGCCGACGACAAGAGCGACCACACCGGCATGAAGGCCGGCCGCTTCATGCTGAAGCTGTCCGGTGAAGCCTTCTCGGGCGGCACCGGTCTGGGCGTCGACCCCGACGTCGTACACGCCATCGCACGGGAGATCGCCGCGGTCGTCCGTGACGGCGCGCAGATCGCGATCGTCATCGGCGGTGGCAACTTCTTCCGCGGCGCCGAGCTCCAGCAGCGCGGTATGGACCGGGCCCGCTCCGACTACATGGGCATGCTCGGCACGGTGATGAACTGCCTCGCCCTCCAGGACTTCCTGGAGAAGGAGGGCATCGACTCCCGGGTCCAGACCGCCATCACCATGGGCCAGGTCGCGGAGCCGTACATCCCGCTCCGGGCCGTGCGGCACCTGGAGAAGGGCCGCGTCGTGATCTTCGGCGCCGGTATGGGCATGCCGTACTTCTCCACCGACACCACCGCCGCCCAGCGCGCCCTGGAGATCGACGCCGAGGCGCTCCTCATGGGCAAGAACGGTGTCGACGGGGTCTACGACTCCGACCCGAAGGCCAACCCGGACGCGGTGAAGTTCGACGCGCTGGAGTACGGCGAGGTGATCGCCCGCGACCTCAAGGTCGCCGACGCCACCGCCATCACCCTCTGCCGCGACAACTCGCTGCCCATCCTCGTCTTCGAACTGCTCGCCGCAGGCAATATCGCGCGGGCCGTCCGGGGTGAGAAGATCGGCACGCTGGTGAGCGACCAGGGCACCCGGGGCTGACCCGGTCCGCCTTCCCCGCGAGGGGCGGGACGGACGAAGCCCTGCCGGTCGGACACCGTGCAGGGGAACACGACGCCAAGTTTCACCGGCCTCGTACGCGTAACGCGCGCACTCGAAAACCGGACTCGTGAGCGCAGTCGTCACGCGGATTCGTAGAGTGAACCGTCACATGTACACGCCGGGCCTACTCAAGACACGCAGGAGCAAGTGGTGATCGAAGAGACCCTCCTCGAAGCCGAGGAGAAGATGGAGAAGGCCGTCGTTGTCGCCAAGGAGGACTTCGCCGCGATCCGCACCGGGCGTGCGCACCCGGCGATGTTCAACAAGATCGTGGCCGACTACTACGGTGCACTGACGCCGATCAACCAGCTGGCCTCGTTCTCGGTGCCCGAACCGCGGATGGCCGTGGTGACCCCGTTCGACAAGAGCGCGCTGCGCAACATCGAGCAGGCGATCCGCGACTCCGACCTGGGCGTCAACCCCAGCAACGACGGCAACATCATCCGGGTGGTGTTCCCCGAGCTCACCGAGGAGCGCCGCCGCGAGTACATCAAGGTCGCCAAGGGCAAGGCCGAGGACTCCCGGATCTCGATCCGTTCCGTGCGCCGCAAGGCCAAGGAGGCGATCGACAAGCTGATCAAGGACGGCGAGGTCGGCGAGGACGAGGGCCGCCGCGCCGAGAAGGAGCTGGACGACACCACCGCGAAGTACGTGGCACAGGTGGACGAGCTGCTCAAGCACAAGGAATCCGAGCTGCTCGAGGTCTGATGAACGACTCTTCCTGGGGAGCCCCGCCGAGTGCGGGCTACAGCCCCGACTACTGGGGGCCGCCCGACCAGCGGGCCGCCTCGGCGGGTCCCGCATACGATGTGCATGACGCCCGGCAGACGCGGCCCATGCCCGTTGTGCCGGACGTTCCCGAGACAGGTAGAGACGCAGAAGACCGCGACGACCGCACCCGGGGGGCCGCTCGCTGGAGTGGCTCCCCGGTCCGCGAAGAGATGCCGCAGGAGCCCATGCCCATCCCCCCGCCGTCTGCGGCTTCCGAGCCGCCGCAGCCTTCACAGCCGCCGCAGAAGAAGCGCGCCGGCCGGGATCTGCGAGCGGCCATAGGCGTGGGTGTCGGGCTCGGCGCGGTGATCATCGCGTCCCTGTTCATCGTCAAGGCCGTCTTCGTCGCCGTGATCGCGGCTGCCGTGGTCGTCGGCCTGTGGGAGCTGACCTCGCGCCTCAAGGAGCGCAAGGGCATCAACGCGCCCCTGGTGCCGCTCGCGGTGGGCGGCGCGTGGATGGTGGTGGCCGGCTACGCGCGGGGCGCGGAGGGTGCGTGGGTGGCCACGGCGTTCACCGCGCTGGCCGTGCTGGTCTGGCGGATGACCGAAGCCCCGGACGGCTACCTCAAGGACGTGACGGCGGGCCTCTTCGCCACGTTCTACGTGCCGTTCCTGGCCACGTTCGTGGCGATGATGCTCACCGCCGACGACGGGCCGCAGCGGGTGTTCACCTTCCTGCTGCTGACCGTCGTCAGTGACACCGGTGCCTACGCGATCGGCTGGCGGTTCGGCAAGCACAAGCTGGCGCCCCGCATCAGCCCGGGGAAGACCCGCGAGGGCCTGTTCGGTGCCATGGCTTTCGGCATGGTCGCCGGTGCGCTCTGCATGCCGCTGCTGATCGACGGCGGTACCTGGTGGCAGGGCCTGCTGATGGGTCTCGCCATCGCCGCCAGCGCCACCTTGGGCGACCTCGGTGAGTCGATGATCAAGCGCGACCTCGGCATCAAGGACATGGGCACGCTGCTGCCGGGGCACGGCGGCATCATGGACCGCCTGGACTCGCTGCTGCCGACCGCGCCGGTCGCGTGGCTGCTGTTCGTGCTGTTCGTCGGCACAGGCTGACCGACGGCCGCGTTCGTACGCCGAGGGGGCTCACCGATCCGGTCCGGGTGAGCCCCCTTGACGCGTACCCGCCTCCCTGCCCCGCCGTTCACTCGACGGGCCGCCCGTCCGACTCCTCCTCGGATCCGGGCTTCAGCGCCCGGGCCCCCAGCACGCCGGCGACGATCAAGGCGATGCCCAGCCACGTCGCGTCCTCCACGACCAGGATGACGACACCCACCGGGATCAGCAGTCCGACCAGCGGGAAGAACAGCCCGCTGGCCGTCGGCACGTCCTCGCTGCCGCGGGCCTTGGCCCGCACGTAGCCCGGGTACCACTCGGTGAAACGGAGCGCGACGATGATCGCCAGGATGGGGATGATCCACGAGGTCCAGATGTTGTCCGGGTCGCGGATGACGAGATCGCCGACACAGCCCGACGCGGCAGCCACCAGGAACGTGAGACCCCAGACGGCCGTGATCACGTAGTTGGTACGCAGGAACGCGGGAGTGCTCCAGTACTCGGGGTCCACCTGCTCACGTGCGTACTGCACGGTGAAGGGCACCCGTGCCGCCATGGAGCCGAAGGCGATGAGGGCGAGGGCGGCGTTGGCCACCTCGTCGGCGTACGTCTCCAGCCACTGGTGCGTGGCCTCGCTCACGGCCACGCCGACGATCGCCAGCACGGCGAAGAAGACCACGTCCGCCACCTCGAGGATCTTGAACGAGGTGCCCGGGTGCAGGACCCTGCCGAGGACGACGAAGACGATCGAGATGCCGAGGGCGATCAGTACCGCGACCTCGAAGCGCCCAGGCCCGGAGAGCAGGGCGAAGACGATCCACGGAGCCATCCCCACGGCCGGCTGCTCCAGGAAGCCCGCGAGCCACCTGCCCACTGCGGAATCGGCCACGGTGTTCATGGGCGCACCCCTCGGGACTACGACGTGCGGAATTCCAGCCTGACTCCGAAGCGGCGAACGCGCGACAGGGCTGTCCGACAGGGCGGGCGCGCCGCCCGAACGGTCTCTCGGCGGACGAGGCTCGGCGGGGTCCGGATATCTCCGCCCTGGCCGCGCCCCGCCCTGCTCGGCCAGGATGGACTCCGGCCGGAAGCGGGTGCACTGTCGTTCTATGAGGAGCCGCCGGACGTCGCCCCGGCGGCGTGGCGGGCCGCAGAGCACCCACGCCGCACCGTGGGCTCGCCGGACGGCGATGACGCTGAGTCAGGGGCGGCGGACGGCCGGCCGGTATCTGGACGAGAGCGAGGCGGCCAGGCTGTGGGGCCGGCTCACAGCGCTCGACTTCTTCGGCAACTCGTTCCAGCTCGCCTCCCTCGCGATTCTCTGCTTCTTCCCCTTCCTCATCGTGGTCAGCTCCGCGGCGGGCCGGAACGCGGCGGAGGTGCTGTCCGGCTGGCTGGCGCTTGACCAGCAGGCGGCGCAAGCCGTGGCGACCCTCTTCGCCCCGGAGGCGGGCTTCGGCACGCTGACCTTGGCGAGCGCCTTCCTGCTGGTCCTCGGGGCGATGGCCATCGCCGGGGTCCTCCAGCAGTGGTACGCCCGAGTGTTCGAGGTGCCGGGCGCCGGATGGCGGAGGATCGTCGCCCAGCTGTGCTGGCTCGCGACGCTGCTCGCCTACGGCGCCGTGCAGACCGCGACCGGAAGGCTGCTCGGAGGCATGGGCGGTCCGGTGCTTCAGGGCCTGGCCGGACTGGCGCTGGCGACGCTCTTCTGGTGGTGGAGCATGTACGTGCTGCTCGTGGGCGCGATCAGGTGGCGGGTGCTGCTCCCCTCGGCGCTGGCCACCGGTGTGTGCTGGGTGGGTCTGGGCGCGTTCTCGGCGCACTTCTTCTCCGATGCGATCGTGTCCGGGGAGCAGAACTACGGCGCGATCGGAGTCATGATGATCATCTTGTCCTGGCTGGTCGCCGTCGGAGTGGTGATCCACCTCGGATCCGTCGTCGGCGGTCTGTATGTCGAGCACCGCGCCGCCGGCGGCGATCAGAGGGAGGGGCGACGCGCATAGGCGTGCATAGTGCTGGTGCGGTCCGGAGACGTCTCCCAGAGGAACCGGGGGTGAGCGGCCGAGCGCGGGCGCTCCGCCCGCTTCCGCTCCGCACGGCTGCCGAGCGACCTGCGACGACCGCCTCGCACGGTGTGCAGCAGGGCCACCTGATTCGATCTGCGACACTGGTACGGCCATGCCTAAGCCCGGAGAACTCACTTTCGTCGCGCCCCGTGGAGCCAAGAAGCCCCCGCGGCACCTCGCCGACCTCTCGCCCGCCGAGCGCAAGGACGCGGTGGCCGCGATCGGCGAGAAGCCGTTCCGCGCCAAGCAGCTGTCCCAGCACTACTTCGCGCGGTACGCGCACGACCCCGGCCAGTGGACCGACATCCCCGCCGCATCCCGGGAGCGGCTCGCCGCGGAGCTGCTGCCTGAGCTGATGTCCGTGGTTCGGAACGTCTCGTGTGATGACGACACCACCCGTAAGACACTGTGGCGTCTGCATGACGGCACGCTGGTCGAGTCGGTGCTGATGCGCTACCCGGACCGGGTCACCATGTGCATCTCCTCGCAGGCCGGCTGCGGGATGAACTGCCCGTTCTGCGCGACCGGCCAGGCAGGCCTGGACCGCAATCTGTCGACCGCCGAGATCGTGCACCAGATCGTGGACGGTATGCGGGCGCTGCGTGACGGGGAGGTCCCCGGCGGACCGGCGCGGCTCAGCAACATCGTCTTCATGGGCATGGGTGAGCCGCTCGCCAACTACAACCGGGTCATCGGCGCCATCCGCCGGCTGACCGACCCCGAGCCGGATGGCCTCGGGCTCTCGCAGCGCGGAATCACCGTCTCCACCGTCGGCCTTGTCCCGGCGATGCTGCGGTTCGCCGACGAGGGCTTCAAATGCCGTCTCGCCGTGTCCCTGCACGCTCCCGACGACGAGCTGCGTGACACCCTGGTACCGGTGAACACTCGCTGGAATGTGCGGGAGGTGCTGGACGCCGCCTGGGAGTACGCGGAGAAGTCCGGCCGCCGGATCTCCATCGAGTACGCCCTCATCCGGGACATCAACGACCAGGCATGGCGCGGAGACCTGCTGGGACGGCTGCTCAAGGGCAAGCGGGTACATGTGAACCTGATTCCGCTGAATCCCACCCCCGGCTCCAAGTGGACCGCCTCCCGCCCCGAGGACGAGAAGGCGTTTATCGAGGCGATCGCCGCTCATGGTGTGCCGGTCACCGTGCGCGACACCCGGGGGCAGGAGATCGACGGAGCCTGCGGGCAGCTCGCCGCGTCGGAGCGCTGAGCCTTCGGCGGTGCCGCCGAGGGCCCATGTACGCTGGCCCCGAACATTCACATATTCCGACAGGGGAGCGCCACAGCGCTGAGAGTGCGGTGATTTCCGGACCGCAGACCCTCTGAACCTCGCCCGGGTCATTCCGGGTAGGAAGTTCGGACGAGACTCAAGCTGTTGCGCCCTGCCCGGTCGCGGCCCCCTGGGGTTCCGCTGACCGGGCCGGGCCGCGGCT
>NZ_JBHXFA010000088.1:25020-32639 GCF_042724175.1 Streptomyces sp. NPDC127084 | reverse complement strand
GCCCGGAAAGCCCGGGCGCGATACCTGCCAGGATCTACAGCCCGTCAGGCGCCGTAGATCGACTCGATCTCTCCGGCGAACTCCTTCGCCACCACATTCCGCTTCAGCTTCAGCGACGGCGTGATGTGGCCGGCCTCCTCAGTGAACTGGGAGCCCAGGATGCGGAACTTCCGCACCGATTCCGCCTTGGAAACCGCACTGTTGCCCTCGTCCACCGCCCGCTGGATCTCCGCCAGCAGGTCCGGGTCCTCACGCAGCGAAGCCGCCGTGGAACCGGCCGGCTTGCCGTGGTCGGCGGCCCAGCGGGCCAGGAACTCCTCGTCGATGGTGACCAGCGCGCCCACGAACGGCCGCCCGTCACCGACCACCATGCACTCCGCGACCAGCGCGTGCGCCCGGATACGGTCCTCGATCACCGCGGGGGCGACGTTCTTGCCGCCCGCCGTCACCAGGATCTCCTTCTTGCGGCCCGTGATCGCGAGGTAGCCGTCCTCGTCCAGGGTGCCGATGTCACCGGTGTGGAACCAGCCGTCGGACAGCGCCTCAACGGTCGCCTTCTCGTTGTTCCAGTAGCCAGAGAAGACATGCTCGCCATGCACCAGCACCTCGCCGTCGTCGGCGATCCGGACCACCGAGCCCGGGATCGGCTGGCCGACCGTGCCGATCTTCGGCCGGTCGTACGGGTTGAACGTGGTGGCAGCGCAGGTCTCGGTCAGGCCGTAGCCCTCCAGCACTGTGAAGCCGATACCGCGGAAGAAGTGGCCGAGCCGCTCGCCGAGCGGCGCGCCGCCGGAGATGGCGTACTCACCCCGCCCGCCCAGCACCGCGCGCAGCTTGCTGAAGACCAGCTTGTCGAACAGCTTGTGCTTGAGCTTCAGCAGGAACGGGATACCGCCGGGGGCGTCGAGCGCGCGGCTGTACGCGATCGCCGTGTCGGCCGCCTTGTCGAAGATCTTGCCCTTGCCGTCAGCCTGCGCCTTCGCCCTCGCGGAGTTGTAGACCTTCTCGAAGACCCGTGGCACACCGAGGATCAGGGTCGGCTGGAAGCCCGCCAGCTCATCGGTGAGGTTCTTGATGTCCGGGGCGCAGCCCAGCTTGATCGGGGCCATCACGGGCGCGATCGCGACCATCCGGCCGAAGACATGCGCGGCGGGCAGGAACAGCAGCACCGAGCTGTGGCCGGTACGGAACAGCGGGCTCAGCCGCTCGACCAGGTTGCCGCACTCGGCGAAGAAGGCGCGGTGGGTGAGCACGCAGCCCTTGGGGCGGCCGGTGGTTCCCGAGGTGTAGACGATCGTCGCCGGGTCGTCCGCCTTGGCGATGGCGCTGCGCTCGTCCACCAGCGCGTCGCTGACCTCGGCGCCGGCCGCGGTCAGCTCGTCGATCGCTGAGCGCTCGATCTGCCAGAGATGCTTGATCGCGGGCAGCTCGGCCCGCACCGACTCCAGGGCCTCGGCGTGCGCGTCGCTCTCCACGATCGCCGCCACCGCGCCGGAGTCACCCAGGATCCAGAGCACCTGCTCGGCCGAGCTGGTCTCGTACACCGGCACGGTCACACCGCCGGCGCTCCAGATCGCGAAGTCGAGCAGGATCCACTCGTAGCGGGTGCGGGACATCAGCGCGACCCGGTCGCCGGGCTGCACACCCGAGGCGATCAGGCCCTTGGCGGCGGCCCTCACCTCGGCCAGGAACTGGGTGGCGGTGACATCCGTCCAGGTGCCCCCGACCTTACGGCCCATGACAGCGACATCCGGATGCTGGGTCGCATTACGGCGGATGAGATCCGTCAGGTTTCCGTCCGTGGGGACCTCGTACAGGGCCGGAAGGCTGAACTCACGCAAGACTGCTGCTCCTCATCGGGCGCCGGCGCCACGGCTCTGTGTGAACGCACCGGGGACTGCCCGGACGTTACCGACCAGTACTTGGTTCCGGATAGGGGGTTCCGGTCAGATGTTCGCTGCGTCACATGTGCGTGGCGCCGCATCGCGAACCCTATGCCACGGTCTCCCGGCCCGCGAAGTTCGTGCAGGTCTGGACGCCGATCGCCACCTCTATCCTGTGTGGGCTGTTCGACCTAGGGTGATCGGGGGGTGATCTGGATGCGCGTTCACGTAGTCAGCGACGTACATGGGAACACGAGGGACCTGGCCAGGGCCGGGGATGGGGCGGACGCCCTGATCTGCCTCGGCGACCTGGTGCTCTTCCTGGACTACGCCGATCACTCGCGCGGGATCTTCCCCGACCTCTTCGGCGTCGAGAACGCCGATCGGATCGTGGCGCTGCGCACCGCGCGCCGCTTCGAGGAGGCCCGTGCCTTCGGGCGGCAACTGTGGGCCGGTCTGGACCGCGAAGCCGCCATCACCTCCGCCGTGCGCAAGCAGTACGCCGAGATGTTCGCCGCCTTTCCCGCGCCGACGTACGCGACATACGGGAACGTCGACATCCCCGCACTCTGGCCGGAGTACGCCCGCCCTGGGACCACGGTGCTGGACGCCGAACGGATCGAGCTCGACGGCCGCGTCTTCGGGTTCGTCGGCGGCGGACTGCGCACGCCCATGCGCACCCCCTTCGAGATCTCGGACGAGGAGTACGCGGCCAAGGTCGAAGCGCTCGGCGAGGTGGACGTCCTGTGCTCGCACATCCCACCGGACGTGCCCGAGCTCACCTACGACGTCGTCCCGCGCCGCTTCGAGCGCGGCAGCCGCGCCCTCCTGGAGGCCATCCGCCGCACCCGGCCCCGGTACGCGCTGTTCGGGCACGTCCACCAGCCGCTGGCCCAGCGGATGCGGATCGGTGCCACCGAGTGCGTGAACGTCGGGCACTTCGCCGCCACGGGGCGGCCCTGGGCCCTGGAATGGTGACCGGTACGGTCACGGTAGATTGCACACCGCAACCTTGTCCGGAGAGCACCGGAGAGCACTGGAGGAGCCCGGCGATGGCGGAACACACCAGCTCGAGCATCACCATCGACGCGGCACCCGCCGACGTCATGGGGGTGATCTCCGACTTCGCGCGCTACCCGGAGTGGACCGGCGAGGTGAAGGAGACCGAAGTCCTGGAGAAGGACGACCAAGGGCGCGCGGTACGGGTCCGGCTGGTGCTGGACGCCGGCGCCATCAAGGACGACCACACCCTCGCGTACACCTGGACCGGGGCGAACCAGGTCTCCTGGACTCTGGTCAAGTCGCAGATGCTGCGTGAGCTCGACGGCTCGTACACGCTGGCGCCGGTCGAGGGCGGTGAGCGCACCGAGGTCACCTACCAGCTCACGGTCGATGTCAAGATCCCGATGCTGGGCATGATCAAGCGCAAGGCGGAGAAGGTCATCATCGACCGCGCCCTCGCGGGTCTGAAGAAGCGCGTCGAGTCCGGCGCGGGCGCCTGATCCGCACCGCCCCTTCCGTTTCCATGCGTCTCGTTCTCGTCACCGGGCCCGGCGGTTCGGGCTGCACCACCATCGCGGCGGCCACCGCGCTCGCCGCTGCCCGCGGCGGCGGGCGGACCCTGCTGCTCACGGCCGCGGCTGCGCCCGCACCGGGCGTGCCCGTGGGAACCGGGCCGGTCGAGGTGGCCGAGCGGCTCTGGGCCGCCCGGATCGACTCCGGCGCGCACTTCCGACGCGAACTGCTCGCCTTCCAGCAGCGCGGCACCGCGGCCCTCGATCTGCTCGGCGCCCGGAAGCTGGAGGACGAGGAGCTCACGGAACTGCCCGGCAGCGAGCAGTTCGCCCTGCTGCGGGCACTGCGTGACCTTCGCGGCGGCGGTTGGGACACGGCCGTGGTCGACATGCCCCCGGTCCGCGAGACGATCGCCCTGCTCGGGCTCCCCGAGCAGCTCCGCCGCTATGTGCGCCGCCTGCTGCCACCGGAACGCCAGGCGGCCCGGGCGCTGCGCCCGATGCTGGCTCAGCTCGCCGGTGTGCCGATGCCCGCCCAGTGGCTTTACGAGACCGCCGGTCGCTGGGAGACGGAGCTCAGCGCCGTGCAGCGGCTGATCGAGGATCCGGACACCACGGTCCGGCTGGTCGCCGAACCCGGCCCGGCGGCGGAGGACGCCCTGCTCACGGCGCGGCTCGGGCTCGCGCTGCACGGGATGCGGGTGGACGCGCTGGTGGCCAACCGCGTCCTGCCGACGGCATCGCCGGACCCCTGGCTCGCCGGGCTCCAGGCCCAGCAGGAGAAGGCGCTGCACCGCTGGCACCAGGAGAGCCGATCCGAGACCGGGACCGGGCCGCTGCTCTCGGTTGCCCATCTGGGCCGGGATCCCCGGGGGCTCGACGACCTGGCCGCACTGGGTGCCGGACTGGCGCCAGGGGCGGCCGCCCGCCCCGAGCCCTGGGACATCCAGCGGGCACCGTCATCCGGTGAGGACGAACTCCACTGGGTACTGCCGCTGCCCGGTGCCGTGAAGGAGGAGCTTGGCCTGGTCCGCCGCGGTGACGAACTGCTCATCACCGTGGGCCCGTTCCGGCGCGTCCTCCCGCTGCCGGCGGTGCTGCGGCGCTGCACCGTCTCGGGCGCGGGCCTCAAGGACGGCGAGCTCCGGGTCAGGTTCACCCCGGATCCCGCTGTGTGGCCGCAGCGCCGCTGAACGGGGGCACACCCCGTTCGGGTACCGTCGGCAGTAAGCAGTCCCTCCCGTTCTTCAGGAGTGCGCCATGAGCGATGCCACCGAGCGTCCCGCCGTCGATGCCGACGCCTGGGCCGAGGCATGTGCCGAGGACCTGGCGGCCGAGCGTGCCCGCCGCCGGGAGCGGCACGGGCACGGCGGCGGCACCGGGTCCGCGGCGGAAGAGCTACGCAAGTTGATGGACGCCGTGGCCGACAAGGTGTCCTCATTGCAGAACCCGCTGTTCGGCATGGCGGCACAGGGTGCCGTACAGCAGATGATCAGCCAGGCCAAGGCGGTCGTGGAACCCGTCATCGAGCGCAATCCGCAGGTCTTCGACCACCTCGCCGCAGCGGGAAGTGAGCTGCTCGCGGCCTACCGCTCCGCCGTCGAGGGCCATGAGCGGCGCTGGACGCGCGGCGAGACCCCGGACGGGGGCGGGACCCCGGGCGGCAAGCAGGGCGGGGCGCCCGGCGACCGGCGCGACGGCCCCGACGACGGGCCGCGCGAGCAGATCGACCTGGACTGAGGCGGGGAGTCCCTCCGGTACCGTTGGCCTTAGCGGGGCACGACCGAAAACTGAGGGACATATGGGACTCACCATCGGCGTCGACATCGGCGGCACCAAGATTGCGGCCGGCGTGGTTGACGAAGAGGGCGCCATTCTCGAAACGCACACGGTGCCCACTCCGCCCACTGCCGAAGGGATCGTGGACGCGATCTGCGCGGCCGTCACCGGAGCCGGTAAGGGGCACGACATCGAAGCGGTCGGCATCGGCGCCGCCGGCTATGTCGACGACAAGCGTGCCACCGTCCTCTTCGCACCGAACATCCACTGGCGCCACGAGCCGCTGAAGGACAAGGTCGAACAGCGCGTCAGCCTCCCCGTCGTCGTGGAGAACGACGCCAACGCGGCTGCCTGGGGCGAGTACCGCTTCGGCGCGGGCCAGGGACACGAAGACGTCATCTGCATCACGCTCGGCACCGGCCTGGGCGGGGGCATCATCATCGGCAACAAACTGCGCCGCGGCCGGTTCGGCGTCGCGGCGGAGTTCGGACACATCCGGGTCGTCCCCGACGGACTGCTGTGCGGCTGCGGCAGCCAGGGCTGCTGGGAGCAGTACGCCTCGGGGCGCGCCCTCGTCCGGTACGCACAGCAGCGCGCGGGCGCGACGCCGGAGAACGCGCGGATTCTGCTCGGTCTCGGCGACGGCACGCCCGCGGGCATCGAAGGCAGGCATGTCAGCGAGGCGGCGCGGCAGGGCGACAAGGTGGCCGTCGACTCCTTCCGGGAGCTCGCGCGCTGGGCAGGGGCCGGGCTCGCGGACCTGGCCTCGCTCTTCGACCCGTCCGCGTTCATCGTCGGTGGCGGTGTCTCCGACGAGGGCGACCTGGTACTCGACCCGATCCGCAAGTCCTTCCGTCGCTGGCTGATCGGTGCCCAGTGGCGCCCGCACGCCCAGGTGCTCGCCGCCCAACTCGGCAACAGGGCAGGCATGGTCGGTGCCGCGGACCTGGCCCGCCAGGGCTGACCTGTTCGTACGCGCCCGTGCCCGCCGCCCCCTGATGGAAGGGGGGCGGCGGGCACCCCGCTTACCGGGGCCGGGTGGCGGCGCCCGCCGCGTACCCGGCACTGCCTGCCGCGGGGGGGCGGTTGGGGGCCGGGAAGGGGCCCCCGCCGCCCCCCCCCCCCCCGGCTGGTACGCCGTGCGCGCCCCCCCGCGCCCCCGCCCCGCCCCCCACCCCGCTATCTTGACCGCATGCCGACGCCCCCCGATCCCTACACCCTGCCCAACTCCCGCACCGAGCCGGACGGTTCAGCGGTCGTACGGGTGCTCAGCTACAACATCCGCTCCCTGCGGGACGACGAGGACGCGCTCGCCAGGGTGATCCGTGCCTGCCGGCCCGACCTGGTGTTCATCCAGGAGGCACCGCGCTTCTTCCGCTGGCGCAAGCACGCCGCACGGCTCGCCGCCAAGAGCGAGCTGGTCGTGCTGAGCGGTGGCGCCACCGCCGCGGGACCGCTGCTGCTGTGCTCGCTGCGGGCGACCGTCGAGCACACCGAGGACGTACTGCTGCCGCTCACTCCCGGCCTGCACCGCCGGGGCTTCGCGACCGCCGTCGTACGGTTCGGCCGGGCCAGGGTCGGACTGCTCAGCCTCCATCTGAGCCTGAACGCCGCCGAGCGCTACGCCCAGGCGGGACTGCTGCTGGAGCGGCTCGGGGACATGGAAGTACCGCACGCCGTCGCGGCCGGTGACGTCAACGAACAGCCCGACGGCCCCGGATTCCGCCGTCTCGCGGCCGAGCTCCAGGACTGCCGGCGGGTACGCCCCTGGGGCGGCGAGCACACCTTCACCACCGCCGCACCGCACAAGCGCATCGACGCCGTCTTCGCGACTCCGGGAATCGAGGTACTCGGCTGCGGGGTGCCGACGGATCACCACGGCGTCAGCGCAGCCGATCTGAAGGCCGCGACGGACCATCTGCCGGTGCTGGCAGCCCTGCGTATCCCGGCGCCGCCGGCTGCGCCCCGCTGTCGTGACAGCGGCGACTGACCGGCGGATGTGTCGGCGTGGTCGTGGGCCGATCGGACGCGAGCGGGTCGCGGGGGGCAGTGACTGGCCCGGCAGCCCTTGGTGCCGGGCCGCAGCGCCGAGTGGCGACGGGCCTTCTGCCGGGGCTGGCGGTGGCGACTGGCCGGGGGATGTGTGGCCTCGTGGTCGCCTGCCCGGGGCGGACTGCCCGGGCAACGGCTGACCCGGCGTGCTTGGGCAGGAGCGCGGCGCCATGTGGGTCGTGAGCATCTGCTGGTGCTGGCCGCACTGCGTGCCCCTGCGCCGCCTGGCTGAGCCCGGTCGGCGTCTGGGTGCGGCAGCCCGGCCGTCGTGGCAGCGGCGGCTCAGCGGCGAAGCGGACGGGGGCCCCCGCCCGCCCCCCCCCCGCCCCGGGCGGCCCCCCGGCCCCGCGCGGGCGAGCCCCCCCCCCCCCCCGCGCCCCCGCGGGCGCGC
>NZ_JBHXFA010000088.1:14427-25010 GCF_042724175.1 Streptomyces sp. NPDC127084 | reverse complement strand
GGCCGGGGTGCCCTGCCGGACGGCGGCTGGTCAGACCACCGCGCCGCGGCCTGGATCGTCGTCCTCCTCGTCGTCCCCGTGCGACATCCGCGCCACCAGGGTGATGAACCCGCCGACGAAGCCGCCGACCCCGAGCGTGGTCAGCCACCACGTCATGTTCCAGCCCAGCAGCACGGCGAGCAGCAGCAGCACCGGGCCGCCGATCACGGCAAGCCAGGCGAACTTGGCGGTTGTGTCGGCCTCGGGCAGCGGCGGTGGCTCGGGTGGCACGAAGTGGCCCTCGTCCGACTCGCCGAGGTCGTCGTCGCTCGCCTCGGGCACCTCGTAGTCACGGGGGCCCGTGCCGAGGCCGACGCCAGGCGCGAACACGATCGAGCTGCCCAGCGGCTTGACGGAGCCGGGGCCGCGCTCGACGTCCTGGTCGGCATCGCCGGAGTCCTCGGAAGCGGGCGGCCCGCTCTTCGAGGACTTGTCCGGCTTCCTGAGCTTGTCAGGCTTGTCGGGCTTGTCAGTCTCGTCCGGGCTGTTCAGGTCGTCCGGGAGTGCCAGATCCTCGATGGACCTGAACGGTCTGGCACCCGGCGGGTCGGACGGCTCCTCGCCATAGCCCGCGACGATCGCCGCCCACGCGGCCTCCTCGTCGATCGGCTGCGGCTCCGGGTCGCGGTCGTCCCGGTCCGCGTCGTGCTGATCAGCCACCGGATGTGCTTCCCTTCTTCCCGCCGCTCGGAGACCTACCGGCATCCGGGGCGAGTCGGCCGATGAACGCGTAGCTCTCCTCGAAAATCAGCTCCGCGTCGTGGTCCAACGTCGCCACGTGGTAGCTCTGTTCCAGCAGGATCTCCTTGACCTCCTGGGACGACACACGGCTGAGGATCCTGGCCGAGTCGACAGGCGGCACCACATGGTCCTGCGGGCTGTGCAGCAGCACCATCGGCTGGGTGACCTGGGGCAGCTCCCCGTCCACGAGCTTCAGGAATTCACGCAGGGAATGCGCCGCCCGCAGCGGCACCCGGTCGTAGCCGACCTCTTCCGAGCCCGCCTTGGCGATATCGCTGGCGATGCCCTTGGTGCTGGGGATCAGATGCCGGGCCACCGGAAGCGCCTTGGCGGCGAGACCGTGCATCTTGTTCGCCGGGTTGACCAGCACGATGCCGCTGATCGCGTCGCCGTGCTTGGCCGCGAGCCGCAGTGTCAGCGCACCGCCCATGGAGAGGCCGAAGACGAACACCTGGCTGCACCGCTCCGTGAGCGTGCGCAGCTCCCTGTCCACCTCCGCGTACCAGTCCTGCCAGCCGGTCAGCTGCATGTCCTTCCAACGGGTGCCGTGGCCGGGCAGCAGCGGCAGCGAGACGGTCAGACCTCGCTCCGCCAGATACTCCGCCCAGGGGCGCAGCGACTGTGGGGAACCGGTGAATCCGTGGCAGAGAAGGACACCGACTTCGCCACCCTCGTGGCGGTAGGGCTCAGCTCCAGGCAGTACCGGCACCGGGCGTCTCCTGTTCGTGAGAGGCAATCGCAAGACGACAAGTTCAAGAGCGAGAAAGAAAGGCAGGGCATCGCGAGGATCGCGGGGACCCGGGGCAGTGGACCGGTTCTGAGGCCGGGTCCCGGCCCCGAGTCGATCCGCAGTCGATCCGCCGACGATCCGAAGGTGCCTTCACGGTACGCGACGGCGCTGACACCGACTAGGTCCGAGGGCGCCTCAGCGCGGCACCAGGAGGCAGGGCCTCCTACCCGCACGGGTTAAGGTCTTTGCGTCGGACACCAGGAAGGCATTCGAGTTGATCTACGGCGCCATGAAGTTCTCCCTCGGAGGGTCGCTGAAGCTTGCCTTCAGGCCCTGGGTGGAGGGCCTCGAGAACATTCCCGCCGAGGGGCCCGCGATCATCGCGAGCAACCACCTGTCCTTCTCGGACTCCTTCTTCCTGCCCGCGATGCTGGACCGCAAGGTGACCTTCATCGCCAAGGCCGAGTACTTCACCTCGCCCGGAGTGAAGGGCAAGCTGACCGCCGCCTTCTTCAAGGGCGTGGGTCAGCTCCCGGTGGACCGCTCGGGCGCGCGCGGCGCGGGTGAGGCGGCCATCAAGAGCGGTATCGACGTGATCAAGCGCGGAGAGCTGTTCGGTATCTACCCCGAGGGCACCCGGTCGCCCGACGGGCGGCTCTACCGAGGCAAGCCGGGTGGTCTCGCACGGGTGGCGCTGGCGACGGGCGCGCCCGTCATCCCCGTCGCGATGATCGACACCGAGAAGATCCAGCCCCCTGGCAAGCTCCTGCCCAAGCTGATGCGACCCGGTATCCGGATCGGCAAGCCGCTCGACTTCAGCCGCTACCACGGCATGGACCACGACCGCTTCATCCTGCGCTCGGTGACCGACGAGGTCATGTACGAGATCATGAAGCTCTCCGGTCAGGAGTACGTCGACATCTACGCCAGCGCCGCCAAGCGCCAGATCGCCGACGCGGAGAAGGCCGCGAAAGCGGCGGCGAAGGCAGCGGCCAAGGACTCCGCGACCGAGGACTCCGCGGCCCGGCAGTCCGCGGCATCCGGCGCGGAGGACGCGGCCGCGGCCCACGCGGTCACGGAGGACGCAGCAGCGGAGGCTGCCACAGCGGAGCGGCGCGACGCCTGACAGCGCCGTAAGGTCCGCCGCCCGGCGACGGCGGGCGCGAGGGGTGACGGAGGAGGAGCATGCCCAGACGTGAGCGGGTCGTCCGGATGTCGGTCGAGCTGCCGCTGTGGCGCGCCCTGACCGCGTACCGCTTGCTGACGGCGGGTTACGCCGTGCTGCTCTTCGTCTTCGGCCGCGTCAGGTTCGAGCACCCGTGGGTGGCCATCGGCTATCTCGCCGTCCTGGGCATGTGGACCCTGGCCACCCTCCCCAGGGTGGCCAACGCAGCGAGCTGCACCAAGCGCTTCCTCACCGCCGACATCACCATCGCCCTCACCGGCATCCTCCTCACCCCGCTCGCCGACACCGACGCCCAGCGCATCGACCTGCCGACCCTGCCGTCGATCTGGACCGCCGGTTCGGTCCTCGCGTTCGCGATCAAGGGCGGCTGGCGCTGGGCCGGTTTCGCCTCCTCGCTCGTCGCCGTGGCCAACATCATCGAGCGCGGCGAACCCAGCCGGGACACCTTCCACAACGTGCTGTTGGTGTGGGTCGCCTCGATCGGCATCGGGTACGTCGTGCAGATCGCCCGCGCCTCGGAACTCACCCTGGCCCGCGCCCTGGAGATCGAGGCCGCCACCCGGGAGCGGGAGCGGCTTGCCCGCGACATCCACGACAGCGTCCTCCAGGTGCTGGCGATGGTGCAGCGCCGTGGCACCGCACTCGGCGGGGAGGCCGCCGAGCTGGGCCGGATGGCGGGCGAACAGGAAGTCGCCCTGCGGACCCTGGTCTCCGGCGGCCTGCTGCCGACGCCACGGGTCTCGGAGGACGAGACCCAGGGCGCGCTCGTGCGGGTCGTGAACGAGCCCGGCGGCCCGCCGGGGGACGAGGAACCCGTGGCTGACGGCGACGGGGCCCCGCGCGATCTGCGCACCCTGCTCACACCGTATGCCGGAGCCGGCGTCACCCTGTCCGAACCGGGTGCGCCCGTTCCCCTCCCGTCGCGCGAGGCGCGCGAGCTGGCCGCCGCCGTGGGCGCCGCCCTGGACAATGTCCGCAGGCACGCCGGTGACGGGGCGCAGGCCTGGATCCTGGTGGAGGACTGGTCGCACGAGGTGATCGTGACCGTACGGGACGACGGTCCGGGCATTCCGGAAGGGCGGCTCGCCCAGGCCGAGGGAGAGGGCAGACTCGGAGTGGCGCAGTCGATCCGCGGCCGGCTGCGGGACATCGGCGGCACGGCCGAGCTGGTCTCGGTGCCGGGGCAGGGAACGGAAGTCGAGCTCAAGGTCCCGCGCGGGACACGGGGGAAGGCGAAGCGATGACGAAGACCACCGGCGGGCCGGACACGGCGGAGAACACCGAGGCCCCGATCCGGGTCATGGTCGTGGACGACCACCCGATGTGGCGGGACGCGGTCGCCCGCGACCTGGCGGAGGCCGGCTGCGATGTGGTGGCGACAGCGGGCGACGGCCCGCAGGCGGTACGGCGCGCCCGTGCCGTGTCGCCCGACGTCCTCGTGCTCGACCTCAACCTGCCCGAGCTGCCCGGTGTCCAGGTCTGCAAGGAAGTGGTCGCGGCGAACCCGGCTCTGCGAGTGCTGGTGCTGTCGGCGAGCGGTGAGCACGCGGACGTTCTGGAGGCGGTGAAGTCGGGTGCGACCGGCTATCTGCTGAAGTCGGCCAGCACGGAGGAGCTGATCGACGCCGTGCGGCGGACCGCCGTCGGCGACCCGGTGTTCACGCCCGGCCTGGCCGGTCTGGTCCTGGGGGAGTACCGGCGGCTGGCCGCGGAGCCCGTACCCGCGCCTGGCACGGACCAGCCGAAGGCGCCCCAGCTCACCGATCGGGAGACCGAGGTGCTTCGGCTGGTCGCCAAGGGGCTGTCGTACAAGCAGATCGCCGAGCGGCTCGTCATCTCGCACCGCACCGTGCAGAACCATGTACAGAACACCCTCGGCAAGCTCCAGTTGCACAACCGCGTCGAACTGGTGCGGTACGCGATCGAGCGCGGGCTGGACGACGTCTGATCATGCCGATCACTCGTCCGAGTGAATCGAGGCGGAGCGGCGGACACCGATAGCCGCCCGCCGTATGGGATTTCAGCTGATATGCCGTCCCGTGGTGACCTGGGTCACTACTAGCGTGGCTCCCCTATGCCACCACCGACGGCGAAGGGAACTTCCATGCGGGTCGGAGTACTGACCGGGGGCGGCGACTGCCCGGGGCTCAACGCGGTCATCCGCGGCATCGTCCGCAAGGGCGTCCAGGAGTACGGATACGACTTCACCGGCTACCGGGACGGCTGGCGCGGGCCGCTGGAGGGCGACACCGTCCCGCTCGACATCTCCGCCGTACGCGGAATCCTGCCCCGCGGGGGGACCATCCTCGGCTCGTCCCGCACCAACCCGCTCCAGCAGGACAACGGCATCCGCCGGATCAAGGAGAACCTCGCCAAGCACGAGGTCGAGGCCCTCATCGCGATCGGAGGCGAGGACACCCTCGGGGTCGCGGCCAGGCTCGCCGACGATTACGGGATCAACTGCGTCGGCGTGCCCAAGACCATCGACAACGACCTGTCCGCCACGGACTACACCTTCGGGTTCGACACCGCGGTCGGTATCGCCACCGAGGCCATCGACCGGCTGCACACCACCGCCGAATCCCATATGCGGGTGCTGGTGGTCGAGGTGATGGGCCGCCACGCGGGCTGGATCGCCCTGCACTCGGGCCTCGCGGGCGGCGCGAACGTCATCCTCATCCCGGAGCAGCGCTTCGACATGGAGCAGGTGTGCGCCTGGGTCACCTCCCGTTTCCGTGCCTCGTACGCGCCGATCGTGGTGGTCGCCGAGGGCGCGATGCCGAGGGACGGCGACATGGTCCTCAAGGACGAGTCACGCGACTCCTTCGGGCATGTGCGGCTCTCCGGCGTCGGCGAGTGGCTGGCGAAGGAGATCGAGCGCCGCACCGGCAAGGAGGCCAGGACCACCGTCCTGGGCCACGTCCAGCGTGGCGGAACCCCCAGCGCCTTCGACCGCTGGCTCGCGACCCGATTCGGCCTGCACGCGATCGAGGCGGTGCGCGACGGGGACTTCGGGAAGATGGTGGCGCTGCGCGGCACGGACATCGTCCGCGTCCCGATCTCCGAGGCGACGGCGAGGCTGAAGACGGTCGACCCCTCGCTGTATCAGGAAGCCGGCGTCTTCTTCGGCTGAGCGGCGAGCGGCCGGAGCCGGAGCCGGAGCCGAGCGAAGCCGGGCCCGGGAACCGCCCGCAGCCGCCGGGCCGGGTCCGGGCCCGACTTCGTACACGCACCGGTCAAGCCCGGACCCCGGCCCGTCCTGGGGGTACCCCGGGGCGGAGTCGGGCGAGGTCGGGGACAGGCACTCCAGGCGACGCGGCGGGGTGTGGCACCCCGGACGCCCCCGCAGGGTGCAGCCCCAGTCCTGCGAGGCGGAAATGCCCTGGGCGAGCCCGGCGGCCCAGGCCCGCCCCGGGGGTCCCGGGGCGGTATCCGGGGGAGGCCGGGACCGGAGACTCGGTCACCGCCGCTGGGTGCGGCCCACCGCGGCGAATCCCCGACGCCGCCCCTACACCGAAGGAGCCCGGACCAGCCCCTTCAGTAGCGCGCGCACGATCTCCGGACCCCGCAGGGTCAGTACCGACTCCGGGTGGAACTGGATCCCCGCGAATCCGTTCCCACGCAGCGCGTGGACCTCGTTCGTACCCGTGTCGCGGCTGACCTCGATTCCGAGGGCCGACAGCCGCTCCCGCGCCGCCTCGTCGCACACCGCCGAGAAACTGTTGTAGAAGCCGACCGTCTCCTCCTCACCGAAGAGACCGATCCGCACCTGGGCACCCTGGAACGGAGTGTCCTTGCGGGCGATCGGCAGGCCGAGTTCCGCCGCGATCAGCTCGTGCCCCAGGCAGACGCCGAGCAGCCCATGAGGCCCGCCGCCCGCGCCCCTGCCCAGCAGATCGGCCGTCAGCGAGCGCAGGAAGCGCATCTTCGGGTCGCCGCCGTCCGACGGGTCACCCGGTCCGGGGCCGAGCACGACCGTCCCCTCGTGGGCGAGGGCCGCTTCGCGTAGACCGGGCTCGTCGTAGCGGCGCACGGTCACCTCCAGGCCCGCCCCCCGCAGCACATGGGCCAGCATCGCGGTGAAGGTGTCCTCGCCGTCCACCACCAAGGCGTGCCCGGTCGCCTCCGGAGGCAGGGACTGCATCCGCAGCCAGAACGGCGCCAGACCGTCGCGGCGTGCGGCAAGTGCCGCCCCCACCCGGGGGTCGGCGGCCAGCCGCGGGCGTACCGTACCGGCGTCCCGGGGGGCCCGTACGGGGCGTACCACGCCCAGCGCGGACAGGACCGCCGCGGCCTTGGCGTGGGTCTCCGCGACCTCGGAAATCGGGTCCGAGTGCCGGACCAGCGTCGCGCCGACCGGTACACGCAGCGCACCCGACGCGGAGATGTCCGCGGTGCGGATGAGGATGGGGGAGTCCAGGGTCTGTGCCCCGTTCGCGTCCTGCCCGAGCAGGGCCAGGGCCCCCGCGTAGTAGCCGCGCCCGGTGGGTTCGTGGCGGGCGATCACCCGGCAGGCGTTCTGCACCGGGGAGCCCGTGACCGTCGCGGCGAACATGGTCTCGCGCAGCACGTCCCGCACATCGAGCGAGGAGCGCCCGCGCAGCTCGTACTCGGTGTGCGCGAGGTGCGCCATCTCCTTGAGCCGCGGGCCGATCACCACACCGCCCTTGTCGCCGACCGTGCACATCATCTTCAGCTCCTCGTCCACCACCATGGAGAGCTCATCGGCCTCCTTGCGGTCGGCGAGGAAGTCCAGCAGCCCGTCCACCGAAGGCCCGGTGGCCGGGTAGCGGTACGTTCCGCTGATCGGGTTCATCACCACGGTCCCGCCCGACATCCGGACGTGCACCTCAGGACTCGCGCCCACCAGGGTGCGGTCACCGGTATGCACGACGAACGTCCAATACGCGCCCCGCTCACCCTCAAGCAGCCGCCTGAACAGGGCGAGCGCGTCGGACCTGTCGAAACCGGGGATCTCGCCCGTGAACGTGCGCCGGACGACGAAGTTGGCCCCCTCGCCCCGCCCGATCTCGTCCTCGACGACCCGGCGCACCGTCCGCGCGTACTCCTCGTCCCCGATGTCGAAGACACCGCGCTCGACCCGCACCTCGTGCCCGGGCAGCCGGTCCAGCAGCTTGTCCGTCGGCAGCTCGTACGCCTCCTCCGCGACCAGTACCGCGAGCGGGGTGCCGTCGTCGCGCACCTCGAAACCGCGCTCCCTGATCTGCCGGAAAGGCACCAGCGCGAGCGAGGGCAGCCCGCCGACGGGGATGTCGGCCAGCCGCCGCGCCTCGTGGACCGGGCCGATCAGTACGTCGACGGTGTCCCGGTCGCGGCCGGGAGTGCGCCTGCGCAGCAGCGCGAAGGGGCGGCGGGACTCGCCGTCGTCGTCCAGGAGTCTGCTGATGATGTCCATCGCTGTGTTCCTTCCATGGCGGGGGAGAGCGTCAGGGAGGAACGGCCGTGGAAACGGAAGAAGGCCGCCCCTCGGGCGGCCTTCGCGGTGGTGTTCGGATCTCTCTACAGATCCTCGGGTGCACGCGCGATGAGGTGGGCCGCCGTCTCAGCGGGCCACCACCAGTTCCGGTCGGTCAGCGCGTACACGCGAGGCACCTTAGCAGCGCGCTCAGAACAGCGCGACGGCGATCGAGGTCAGCAGCTGCACCACCAGACCGAGCAGCAGCACGCCGATTCCGCCGACGAAGACCAGCAGGGCGTAGCCACCGGGTGCCGGGGGCGTACCGCGCCAGGCGAGTGCGGACAGCCGCAGACACGCCACCGCCCCCGGGGTCAGCAGCAGCGCCGCCCAGGTCGCGTACGTCACGAACTCGACGGGCGAGGGCTCGAAGGCCGCGCCACCGGTCAGCCGTACCTCGACCCGGGTGCCCGCGGGATAGTCCTCGTCGGCTCCCACCAACACCACGTCGTCCTGGGACGCGGGGCCATGGCTTCCCGTGGCGGCGAAGACACCCTCGCAGTCGAGCCCGAGCAGACTGGCGCCGATGTCGTGGTTGCCATGGCACTCCGACACGGTGAGGACCCCGTCGGCCGGGCCCGAGCCCGTCACCGCCGTCAGCCTGGCGCCGAAGACCAGCCAGACCCCCCAGATCGACATGCCGAGGCACAGCACTGCCCCGGTGATCGCCGCTGCCGCCCGCGCGTTTCGCACGTCGTCTAACCGCCCACGCCGCCGGTGTCCATGTCAGTCCCCCATCTGCGGGAGAGCGTATGCAGCGTATACGGGGTGTTCCGGCCCGTGGCCCCCGGGCTTCCTCGTACCAGGGGAGGAGCGCGGCAAGGATCATGGATTGGCGAGGGTTGTCTCAAAAAATGAGCAGAGGTCTGGACTCCGCGTCCGACCCCGTAATGTTGTCGAGGTGACCGTGAACGCTAAGACCACCGACACAGGTGGCAACACCTGGCGAAACCTGCCCGCGGCGCAGCAGCCCGAGTACCCCGATGCCGAGGCTCTGCGCGATGTGATCGCGGACCTCGAGTCGTATCCGCCGCTCGTCTTCGCGGGCGAGTGCGATCAGCTGCGCGCCCGGATGGGAGCCGTCGCCAGAGGCGAGGCGTTCCTGCTCCAGGGTGGCGACTGCGCGGAGGCGTTCGACGCCGTGTCCGCGGAGCACATCCGCAACAAGCTCAAGACCCTGCTCCAGATGGGCGCCGTGCTCACGTACGCCGCGTCCGTGCCGGTCGTCAAGGTGGGAAGGATCGCCGGACAGTACTCGAAGCCGCGCTCCAAGCCCACCGAGACCCGCGACGGGGTGACACTGCCGACCTACCGGGGCGACTCCGTCAACGGCTTCGAGTTCACCGAGGCGGCCCGTATCCCGGACCCCGAGCGCCTCAAGCGGATGTACCACGCGTCCGCCTCGACGCTGAACCTGGTGCGCGCCTTCACCACTGGTGGCTACGCCGACCTGCGCCAGGTGCACGCCTGGAACCAGGACTTCGTGAAGTCGTCCCCGTCCGGTCAGCGCTACGAGCAGCTCGCGCGCGAGATCGACAACGCGCTGAACTTCATGAAGGCCTGCGGCACCGACCCGGCCGAGTTCCGTACCGTCGAGTTCTTCGCCTCCCACGAGGCGCTGCTCATGGACTACGAGTCGGCGCTGACCCGTACCGACTCGCGTACCGGTGAGCTGTACGACGTCTCGGGCCACATGGTGTGGATCGGTGAGCGCACCCGCCAGCTGGATGGCGCGCACATCGAGTTCGCCTCGAAGATCCGCAACCCCATCGGGGTGAAGCTGGGCCCGACCACGACGGTCGACGAGGCTCTCCAGTACATCGACAGGCTGGACCCGGAGCGCGAGCCGGGCCGGTTGACCTTCATCGTCCGCATGGGCGCCGACAAGGTCCGCGACCGGCTCCCCGGGCTGATCGAGAAGGTCACCGCGTCCGGTGCCACGGTGGCCTGGGTGACCGACCCGATGCACGGCAACACCTTCGAGGCGGCCTCCGGGCACAAGACGCGCCGCTTCGATGACGTGCTGGACGAGGTCAAGGGCTTCTTCGAGGTCCACAAGGCGCTCGGTACGCACCCCGGCGGCATCCATGTCGAGCTCACCGGCGACGACGTCACCGAGTGTGTGGGCGGCGGTGACGAGATCTTCGTGGACGATCTGCACCAGCGCTACGAGACGGCCTGCGACCCGCGGCTGAACCGCAGCCAGTCGCTTGACCTGGCGTTCCTGGTGGCGGAGATGTACCGCGACCAGTAGTGATCGCGGGCGGCGACCCCGTGCGGTGGTCGCTCGGCGTCACCCGGCATGACTGTGGGGGGGGGGGGGGGGGTGTTTTGGCGGCCGCGCCGGCCCCGCCGCGGTGGGGGCCCGCGGCTGGGGGGGGGGGGGTGGGTGTTTGATCGAGACAGTGAGT
>NZ_JBHXFA010000088.1:0-14417 GCF_042724175.1 Streptomyces sp. NPDC127084 | reverse complement strand
GTTCCCCCCCTTTGTTGGGGGGGCGCGGGGCCCCCCGGGGGGGGGGGCGCGCGCGCCCCACCCGGCTTGGGGGGGGGGCGGGGTCTTCTTCCCCCCCCCCCCCCCACAGTCGCATCCGGGCTTTTGCCACCCATGGGCGGCGGGTAAGGTTAGGTTAGCCTCACCGATCATCGGGACGGCGGCGCTATCGATCTGACATCCATCCGATCCGACGATCCGATCCATCGGGAGGTGAACCCGCGTGTACGTCTGCTCGTGCTTCGGCATCACCGAGAAGCAGGTCAAGGAGCACGCGGAGGCCGGTGCCTGCACCCCCCGCCAGATCGCCTCGGTCTCCAAGGCCGGCACGGACTGCGGTTCGTGCGTCCGGCGGATCCAGGGAATCCTCGGCCGTGGTGCGTGCCCCCGCCGGGAGCTCCTCGAGAAGGGCGACAGCGTCGCCGCGCTGTCCGTCGGCCCTGACGCTTCGCGTGCCGACTCGGACGACGACACGTCCGCCGTCGAGCTGCCGGCACCGGCGCCGGAGTACCCGCAGGCTCTGCCCGAAGCGGCCTGAGCCCGCCGCGCTCCCCGGGCTCGATCAGCTCTCGGGCTGCTCGATCAGCTGGGCGATGTACAGCGGCTCTCCGAGCTTCTCGACCAGTTCGAGCTGGGTGTCGAGATAGTCGATGTGGTGCTCCTCGTCCGCCAGGATCGACTCGAAGATATTGGCCGACGTGATGTCGCCCTTGCTCCGCATGATCTCGATCCCGCGCCGCAGCCGGTCGATGGCCTCGACCTCGACCTGCCGGTCGGCCTGGAACATCTCGGTGACGGTCTGCCCGATCCGTACGTGGAAGAGCCGCTGGTAGTTCGGCAGGCCGTCCAGGAACAGGATCCGGTCGGTGAGCACCTCCGCGTGCTTCATCTCGTCGAACGACTCGGCCCGGGTGTACTTGGCGAGCTTTGTCCAGCCGAAGTTCTCCTGCATCTTCGCGTGCAGGAAGTACTGGTTGATCGCGGTCAATTCGGCGGTCAGCTGCTCATTGAGGAACTCGATGACCTCAGGGTCGCCCTGCATCGCAGAGGCTCCTTCCGCGCGTGTGACTGGGGCAGGATGGGCGCATCCTCGCACCGTGATCCATGGCCGTCCAGTAAGTGCACGCTTAGTAGGAGTTGCCCGAATCGGCCCAGACCTGGTCATGACCACCCCTCCCGGTCTGTCACCATGGATGACATGGGTCAGCCGGAGAGCCGGGAGATACGCGAGTCCGAACAGTCCGGACTACCTCCGGGGCAGCGATTGCAGCGTGGCTGGCCCGTCACCCACTACGGGCCCGTCCCCAAGTTCAAGTCGGACCGCTGGGAGTTCCGGGTGTTCGGCGCCACGGTGGACGGCGAGAAGCGCTGCTGGAACCACGAGGACTTCTCGGCCCTGCCGTTCGCGACGATCGTGGCCGATCTGCACTGCGTGACGAAGTTCAGCATGCTGGGGGCCGAATGGGGTGGCGTACCCGCCCGGACGATCGTCGAGCTCGCCCCGCCCGCTCCGTCCGTCACCCATGTCATGGTCTGGGCCGAGTACGGCTACAGCGCCAATCTGCGGCTCGCCGACTTCCTTGCCGACCGTACGATCTTCGCCACCCACAAGGACGGTGAGCTGCTCACAGCCGAGCACGGCTTCCCACTGCGACTCGTCGTACCGCATCTGTACGCCTGGAAGGGCCCGAAGTGGGTGCGGGGCGTGGAGTACATGACCGCCGACCGCCGCGGCTTCTGGGAGGAGCGGGGCTATCACAACCTCGGCGATCCCTGGCGGGAGCAGCGCTACTCCTACCAGGAGGAGCCGGGGGACGGTCCCGAGCTCTGACGAGGTGCCGACCGGAGGAGCCCGGTCAGGGCAGGCGCAGGCCCTTCAGCCGCGCCACATCCGCCGCGTAGGCGTCCTGCGGACCCGGGGTCTCGATGACCAGCGGCACCCCGTCGGCGGCCGGATGCGCCATCAGCTCCCGGAACGCCTCGTCGCCGATATGACCAGCGCCGATGTTCGCGTGCCGGTCCCGGTGCGAGCCCCCCGGCTCCTTGGAGTCATTGGCGTGGATCAGCCTCAGCCGTCCCTCGCCCACCGTGTCCACCAGCAGATCCAGGGTCTCCTTGACCCCGCCCGGCGCGCCCAGGTCGTGCCCGGCGGCGAAGACATGGCAGGTGTCCAGGCAGACGCCCAGCTTCGGATGGGCGTCCAGCGCCGAGAAGTACGGCCCGAGGTCCTCGACGGCGGAGCAGAGCGAGAATCCCTGACCGGCGGTGGACTCCAGCAGCAGCGGGGGATCGTCGTCGTGTGTCAGCTCGTCCAGCAGCGGCAGGACCAGCTCGCGGACCTGCCGCAGGGCCACCTCGCGCGGACGGCCCCCGGTGGCCGAACCGGTGTGCACCACCACGCCCAGCGCGCCGATCTCCCGGCCGCGGCGCAGTGAGTGCCTCATCGACTCCACCGACTTCTCGGCGGTCGCCGGAGTGTGCGAACCGAAGTTGATCAGATACGGCGCGTGGACGAACACCGGTATGCCCTCGTCCGCGCACTCGGCGCGGAAGCGTTCGTCCTGCGAGGGGTTCCCGGGCGGTGTGGCCCAGCCGCGCGGATTGGCCACGAAGACCTGGACGGCCTCGGCGCCGATCTCGCGCGCGTAAGCCAAGCCGGTCCTGGCCAGACCGCCGGCCACGGGTACATGGGCGCCGACGGGATTGTGCATGGTCGCTCGGACACCTTTCGCGGATTCTCTGGTTCCTATGGTTTCTCTGATTCTCGGATTCTCAGAGGCCCTTGGTCTTGATGGTGATGGTGCTGCCCTCTGGCGCCTGCCCGCCCCCGGCCACGGACTGGCTCTCGACCTCTGTGCCCAGGAACGGGAAGCTCCGCTCGACCTTCACCTTGAATCCGGCCCTTTCGAGCTCGCTGGTCGCCGAGTCGACATCGTCGCCGGTGACGTCCGGCACCTCGAGCATGCGCGGGCCCTTGGAGACGGTGAGCGTGACGGTGTCTCCCGCGGCCAGCCGGCCGCCCTCCGCCGGGGACTGCACGGCGACCGTACCGGCCTCCTCGGGGGAGTGGACCCGCTGGGGAGCGATTCTGACCTTCAGCCCCGCCTTCTCCAGCGCGGCCGTGGCGTCGTCCACGGTTTCGCCGACGACCCCCGGGGCGTCGATCGGCGCGCCCTTGCTGACGACCAGCGCGACCGCGGAGTCCGGGCGCACACCGGTGCCGGTCACCGGATCCGAGCCGGTGACCGTGCCCTGCGCGGCGTCCTCGTCGAACTCCCTGGTGACCACGCCCGGAGCCAGACCGGCCTTGCGCAGGGCACTGCGCGCGTCGGCGAGACTCAACCCCTCCAGCTTGGGGATCTCGACGATCTCGGGACCCCGTGAGATCACCAGCGTCACCGAACCGTTCTGCCGGATGCGCTTGCCCTGCTCGGGGTCGACGGCCATGACGGTGCCGCGCTCGTAGACCTCGCTGTAGTCCTTCCTGGACGGCTCGACGTCGAGTCCGGCGTCGGTGAGGCGCTTCCTCGCCTCCGCCTCGGTCTTGCCGAGCACGGAGGGCACCCGGGTGAACTGCCCGGAGTTGACGTACCAGACCCCGGTGCCGACGCCGAGCAGCAGTAGCACGGCCACGACCGCAGCGAGCACTCCCTGTCGGGGGCGCCGCGGACGCGACGGCGCGAAGCCCTCCGGGGCATCGGCCGGCAGCACCAGGCGGCTGGTGTGCTCGACGGCCCCGTGGTGTTCGTTCCCGTGCTCCGCCGCGCCGGGCCGCGCCGGAACCTGTCCTGACGGCACCGCGCGCGGGATCACGCTCGTCCGGTCGTCCGCGCCGTCGTGCCGCGTGGTCCTGGACTGCGGCGGTACGGCGTCGAGCTGAGCGTCGCTGAGGGCGGCGCGCGCCTCCCGGGTGCGGGCAAGCAGCGCCACCGCGTCGGCTGGGCGTGCCTGGGGGTCGCGGCCGGTGGCGGCGGCCACCAGCTCGTCCAGTTCGGCGGGCAGCCCCGGTACGGCGGCGGACGGGGCGGGCACGTCCTCGTTCAGATGCTGGTAGAGGACCTGGGCCGGGGAGTCCCCGGTGTGCGGTTTGGCACCGGTCAGCATCTCGTAGAGCACCACCCCGCAGGCGTACACATCCGCCTGGGTCCCGGCGGTACCCGACTCGATCTGCTCCGGTGCGAGATACGACACGGTCCCGAGCACCGAGCCTGTGGTGTTCGTCACCGAGCCCACGGCCCTGACCAGACCGAAATCGGCGACTTTGACCCGGCCGTCGTCGCCTATGAGTACGTTCTCCGGCTTCATGTCGCGGTGCACGAACCCGGCCCGGTGCGCCGCCCCGAGGGCCGCGAGCACCGGCTCCAGGATGTCCAGCGCGGCCCGCGGCTGGAGCGCGCCCCGCTCCCGAAGCACATCACGCAGATTGCACCCGGGCACGTACTCCATCGCCAGATAGACGTACGCGCCCTGCGCGCCCTGGTCGAACACCCCCACCACATTGGGGTGGGACAGCCGGGCCACGGACTTCGCCTCACGGATGAAGCGCTCCACGAAGGACGCGTCCGCGGCGAGCTCCGGGTGCATCACCTTGAGGGCGAGCACCCGGTCGAGCCGGATGTCCACGGCCCGGTAGACCGTGGCCATCCCACCGACGGCGATACGCGCGTCGACGCGGTAGCGGCCGTCGAGCAGCTGCCCGACAAGGGGGTCCTGAAGGGTCGTATCCACGCAGGCGAGTCTACGAGCCGTACGGGGGAGCGTTCTCCCCCAGGACCGCCCCCGGCACCGTACTGCAGCGCGGCTGTGACGCACCGGGAGTGGAAGCCTGCCCGCTGGGTAGCAGCGGGCCCGGTCCAGGCCGATCCCGCCAGCCGCGAGACCCGCCACGGCCTTTCCCGGCCACCTCCGGGGTGCGGGTGGACCCTCCCGGGTGCGAACCGGGTTCCGGGCGTATCGAGCGTGAGTCCAGGGCGCTCCCTCCCGGCCTTCAGCCGGCGCCCCGCGCCCTGTGGGCGCTCGGCCACCCGGGGGGATACCCCGCCGTGCCGTGACGCCCCGGATCCGGGCCTGACACCCCCCGGACCCGGGGCTGGGTCCGGGGGGCTCGTCGCAGTCGTCCGGACACAGGACCCGGGCCGGCGCGCCTTCCCAGCCGGCTCAGAAGGCCGGGCGTTCCGGGTCCAGCGCCGCGAGCCCTTCGACCGGGGAGGACGCCTGGGCGAAGTGGCGGCGCGGAATCCTGCCCGCGCGGTGCGCCAGGCGGCCCGCCTCGACCGCGTGGCGCATCGCCGCGGCCATCAGCACGGGCTCCTGCGCCCGGGTGACGGCGGAGGCGAGCATCACAGCCGAGCAGCCCAGCTCCATCGCCAGCGCGGCGTCCGACGCAGTGCCCGCCCCGGCGTCCAGGATCACCGGGACACCGGCCCGCTCGGTGATGAGCTGGAAATTGTGCGGGTTGCGGATGCCGAGCCCGGAGCCGATCGGGGAGCCCAGTGGCATGATCGCCGCACAGCCGACATCCTCCAGCTTCCGGGCGAGCACCGGATCGTCGTTGGTGTACGGCAGCACGAGGAACCCGTCGTCCACCAGCACCTCAGCGGCGTCCAGCAACTCCACCGGATCCGGCAGCAGGGTGCGCTCGTCGGCGACCACCTCCAGCTTGATCCAGTGCGTGCCCAGCGCCTCCCGCGCCAGCCGTGCCGTGAGCACCGCCTCGCCGGCCGTGAAGCAGCCCGCGGTGTTCGGCAGCACCCGGATGCCCAGCCGGTCCAGCACTGACAGGACGGAGCCCCGCACCGTCGGGTCCAGCCGGCGCATCGCCACGGTCGTCAGCTCCGTACCGCTGGCGACCAGCGCCCGCTCCAGCATGTCGAGACTCGGGGCCCCGCCCGTACCCATGATCAGCCGGGACGAGAACTCCACCCCGCCCAGAGTGAAACGGTCATCCGCCATGGACCCGGTCACCCGCCCTGCACCGCGGTGAGGATCTCCACCCGGTCGCCTTCACCGAGTGCCGTCACTTGCCATTCGCCGCGCGGGACGACCTCCTCGTTCACGGCGGCGGCGACCCCGGAGGGCGCAGTGGTCAGCGTCGCCACCAGCGCGTCAAGGGTCGTACCGGCCGCGATCACCCGGGGCTCCCCGTTGACGGAGACGGTCGGCTTCACGGGTGTGCCCGTCGTGCTCGTGCGGTTCATACGGACGCCTCCTGGCGCGCGGGGGAGAAGCGTTGGGGGGTGAAGGGGCGGGCCTCTTCCGGCAGTTCCCCGGTGACCAGGGCGTCGGCCAGCGCGTCACCGGTCACCGGGGTGAGCAGCACGCCGTTGCGGTAGTGCCCGGTGGCGAGCAGCAGTCCGGGCAGTTCGGTGGGCCCGAGCAGCGGCGCGTTGTCGGGTGAGCCGGGGCGCAGCCCCGCGCGGGTCTCGGTGAGCGGTAGCTCGGTGATGCCCGGCACCAGCTCATGGGCGTCGCGCAGCAGCTCGTACACCCCGCCGGCCGTGACCGTGGTGTCCCAGCCGAGTTCCTCGCTGGTCGCGCCCACGACCAGCTCGCCGTTCGCGCGGGGCACGAGATACACCTGGCTGCCCCGCACCACGGCCCGTACGGTCCGCGACAGGAACGGGGCGCGCGGGGCCGGCACCGTAAGCCGCAGCACCTGCCCCTTCACCGGGCGCACCGGCGGCAGGATCTCGTCGGGCACACCGGCCAGCCGGCCGCTGTGACTGCCCGCGGCCAGCACCACCTGGTCCGCGTCCACCTCATGCGCGTCGGCGGGGCCTTCGCCGGCCGGCGCGCCGGGTGAGCCGAGCAGCGCACCGGTGGCACGGTCGCCTTTGACCTTGAGCCTGACCGCGAACGCGCGGTGGAAGACCACACCCGCCCGCTCGCAGGCCACCAGCAGCGCACTCGCCAGCCGCCGCGGGTCGATCTGATGGTCGCCGTCCACCCGCAGCCCGCCCCTGACCCCGGGGGCGAGCATCGGTTCGAGGCGGCGGCAGTCCCGCCCGGTGAGCCACACCGACTCAAGACCGCAACGGCGCTGAAGCCCGTGCAGCTCCCGCAGATGGGCCCGGTCGTCCGCGTCCAGCGCGACCGCGAGGGTGCCGCAGGCGCGGTAGCCGGTGTCCTGCCCGCTCGCCTCCTCCAGTTCGGCCGCGAAGTCCGGATAGCGCCGGGCGGAGGCGAGATTGAGGCCGAGGAGCGTCTCCTCGCCGTAGTGCAGTTCGGTGACGGCGGCGAGCATCCCGGCGGCGACCCGCGCGGCCCCGCCGCCCGGGTCGGGGTCGGCGAGCACCGTGCGCAGTCCGCGCTGCGCCGCCCGCCAGGCCGTGACCAGGCCGATGATTCCGCCCCCGATGACCAGGACGTCAGCGGACGTCCGCGGATGCACGGGCATCCGGACCCTCCCTTCGCCGGCATGACCCGGATCAGGTTCGTACGGTCGGAGGCCGCCTCAGCCTCCCTCTCAGCCCGGTGCGGCCGGGCTCCCGCGAGTAGCAGTACGGTGGTCAGCCTAACTCCGGCCGGCAACGCGCAGTAAGGGAGCCCGCACTATGGCCCGCTCGCTCGACGGACTCGTACTCGCCCCCGTCGCGGACCAGGCGCCGGGCCAGGTGGGCACCCGGACCCGGTTCGCCTATCACGAGCGGGACGGCCGGATCTGGGCCGACTACGCGGGCGGCGACGTGGTGCGAGGGCATCTCGTCGGCACTCGCGACGGCGACCGGCTGGACTTCCGCTACGTCCAGCTGAAGGAGGACGGAACGACGTCTTCCGGGCACTGCGTCTCCACGGTGGTCCAACTCCCGGACGGGCGGGTGCGGCTGGAGGAGGCGTGGGAGTGGGAGTCCCAGGAGGGCCGCGGTACGAGTGTCGTCGAAGAGCTCTCCGCGCCGAGCCCGGCCGGGCTCGCGGCGGCCGGGGTGCCGGGGTGCCGGTCGGCCCATTCTTCCTGACGGGTCGTCAGAAGACTAGGCTGGTCCGGTGAACGAGCACACCACACACCGCCGGGTCGTCATCGCCGGGGCCGGCATGGCCGGGGTCCAGACCGCGGTCGCCCTGCGCGAACAGGGCTTCACCGGCAGCCTCACCCTGATCGGCGCCGAGCCGCACCAGCCCTACGACCGGCCTCCCCTCTCCAAGGCCGTGTTGCTCGGGAACGCGGAGGGATCCGCGCTCGACGTCGACTTCGAGGGGCTCGGTGTCGGACTCCACCTCGGCCGCGAGGTCAGCGGACTGCGGCCGGACGCCCATGAGCTCGACACCGAGGCGGGCCCCGTGCCGTACGACACCCTGGTGATCGCCACCGGCGCCGAACCTCTCACCCTGCCGGGCGCCGAAGGCGTCAAGGGCGTCCACCTGCTGCGCACGCTGGACGACGCGCGGCGGCTGCGCCCGGTGCTGGAGCACAAGCACGACATCGTCGTCGTCGGAGCCGGCTGGATCGGGGCGGAGTTCGCCACCGCCGCCCGCCAGGCCGGTTGCGCGGTCACCGTGGTGGAGGCGGCCGACCGGCCTCTCGCGGGCGCCCTCCCGGCCGAGGTGACCGCACCGATGGCCGAGTGGTACGCGGAGAGCGGTGCCTCCCTCATCACCGGGGCACGGGTCGCCGCGGTCGAGCCCGGGGCGGTCGTCCTCGCCGAGAGCGCCGGGGCCGGTGCCGAAACCGGCGGTGGGACCGACGCCGTGGGCGCGGGAGGCAGGCGGCTGACTGCCGGGGCGGTGGTCGTGGGCATCGGTGCGCGTCCGGCGACCCGCTGGCTCGCCGGCTCGGGCGTCGCCCTCGGGGCCGACGGCTCGGTCACCGCAGACGAACGACTTCGCACCTCGCTCCCCGATGTGTACGCGGTAGGCGACTGCGCCTCCTTCCCCTCACGGCGCTACGGCAGGCGGCTCCTCGTCCACCACTGGGACAACGCCCTCCAGGGCCCGCGTACGGTCGCCGCCAACGTGCTGCGCGACATGCGGGGCGAGCCGCCGCTCAGCTACGACCCTGTGCCGTACTTCTGGTCCGAGCAGTTCGGGCGCTTCGTGCAGTACGCGGGCCACCACGAGGGCGCCGGAACACTCGTTTGGCGGGGTGACCCGGCATCGGGTTCCGGTTGGTCCGTGCTCTGGCTGAGATCGGAGGACAGCGGCCGGCACGGCGTGCTGGCCGCCGTGCTGGCGGTCGGCAGGCCGCGCGACGTGACCCAGGGCCGCCGACTCATCGAGGCGGGCGCACGGCTCGACCCCGCCCGTGCGGCGGACCCCGGGGTCCCCCTGAAGGCGGCAGTCGCATAGGGCCCGGCTACCGACTGTCAGTGCGGGATGGCAGGCTTGTCCTGTGACCGAGATTGACGCAAAGATCGATGCCCTCGTCCCCGCCTGGCTCCACCTGCCGGACATCGCGGAAATGCTCGACGTCGAGGTGACGCGTGTGCGCCAGCTCGTCAAGGAGGGCCAGCTGATCGCCGTGCGCCGCGGTGAGAACCGGACACTTCAGGTGCCGGCCGCCTTCATCAACGGCGACAAGGTGGTCAAGGGCCTCACCGGCACCTTGACGCTTCTGAGGGACGACGGCTTCACCGACGAAGAGATGCTGGAGTGGCTCTTCACTCCTGACCCCACCCTGCCGGGCACCCCCGCCGAGGCGCTCGCAGAGAATCGCGGCACGGAGGTGAAGCGCCGGGCCCAGGCGCTCGCCGTCTGACCTCCTGATCCAGCGGATACATCTCAGCGGCATCGGTGTACGGACCGGCCGCCGGGCAGACACGCGCCCGGCGGATCCGGCTCCGTACACCGCCTGCGGTCTCCCATCCGCCGATGCCATCCGCCGTCCGCCATGCCGAACCTGCCAACCAGCCACGGGGGAACAGCCCATGTCCACCGCTCGCGCGCGTCTTTCCGACGCCCGGCTCTATCTCTGCACCGACGCCCGCAGGCGCCAGGGGGACCTCCCCCAGTTCCTGGACGCCGTGCTGTCCTCCGGGGTGGACATCGTGCAGCTGCGGGACAAGGGCATGGAAGCCGGTGAGGAGCTTGACCACCTCGCCGTCTTCGCCGACGCCTGCCGCCGCCACGGCAAGCTGCTCGCGGTCAACGACCGGGCCGACGTCGCCCATGCCATCGGTTCCGACGTGCTGCACCTGGGCCAGGGTGACCTGCCGGTCCCGGCGGCCCGGGGCATCCTCGGGGGCGATGTGCTCATCGGGCGTTCCACCCATTCCCCGGAGGAGGCCGCCGCGGCGGCCGTGCAGCCGGGCGTCGACTACTACTGCACAGGGCCCTGCTGGCCCACCCCCACCAAGCCGGGCCGCCCGGCGCCCGGGCTCGACCTGGTGCGTTACACGGCCACGCTCCCGCAGGACCGCCCCTGGTTCGCGATCGGGGGTATCGACGCGGGCAACCTGGAGCAGGTGCTCGAGGCCGGGGCCCGCCGCGTCGTGGTCGTCCGGGCGGTCACCGAGGCCGACGACCCGGGAGCGGCGGCGGCAGATCTCAGCATGCGGATACGTGGATACGGGAATCAGACGGCTCTAGGCCGAATGTGAAGGTTCCCTGTCCGATAGCTGGACAACGGTTGGGCACCTCGGTGGCCCCGGCTAACCTGCGAATATGGCCCTTGGCACAGCTTCGACCAGGACTGATCGCGCCCATACCGTGCGCGAACTGCTGGCGACCGGCAAGACCTCGTACTCCTTTGAGTTCTGGGCGCCCAAGACGGAAAAAGGCGAGCGCAACCTCTGGAACGCGCTGCGCAGGGTCGAAGCGGTGCGCCCGAGCTTTGTCTCGGTGACCTACGGCGCCGGGGGCTCGACCCGGTCCGGCACGGTCAAGGCCACCCAGGAGATCGCTGCCGACAGCACTCTGACCCCGGTCGCCCACCTCACTGCCGTGGGCCACTCCGTCGCCGAACTGCGCAATATGATCGGCCAGTTCGCCGATGCGGGCATCCGCAACATGCTCGCCCTGCGAGGTGACCCGCCCGGTGACCCCATGGGCGAGTGGATCAAGCACGCGGACGGCCTGGACTACGCCGCCGACCTGGTCCGGCTGATCAAGGACGCCGGCGACTTCTGCGTCGGGGTCGCCGCCTTTCCCGAGATGCATCCGCGATCCACGGACTGGGACACGGACGTCAGGCACTTCGTGGACAAGTGCCGGGCGGGCGCCGACTATGCGATCACCCAGATGTTCTTCGATCCCGACGACTATTTCCGGTTGTGTGACCGAGTCGCCGCGGCCGGCTGCTCGACCCCGATCATTCCCGAGATCATGCCTGTGACCAGCGTGAAGCAGATCGAGCGGTTCAGTCAGCTGAGCAATGCGACCTTCCCTTCCGCCCTGGAGGAGAGGATGCGCGCGGTCGCCGACGATCCCGCCGCTGTACGCTCCATTGGCATCGAGTTCGCGACGGAGTTCTGCGCACGACTGCTGTCCCAGGGTGTCCCCGGGCTGCATTTCATTACGCTGAACAACTCCACGGCGACACTCGAGATCTACGAGAATCTCGGACTGCACGAGCAACTGCACGAGCAGTCGTAACCGGCCACACCCGCCACCACCCCGCGGCGGCGGCCGATGAGGAGGGGCGGGCATGGGCTGGACGGCGCTCTACATCGCGTTCGGCATTGTCGCGCTTTGGCTGCTGGGCGAGGTGCTGCTCCAGTACAAGGCACGGCTGCGCTGGCGCCTGCTCGCGTTCGGCGGGTTCCTCGGCGTCGTCCTGGGCGTGCTGCTGCCGAACGTGATCGTCATCGGGCTCGGCGCGGCGTGCTTCGCGGTCGGCCAGACCTACGTCACCCTGTCCTTCCGGCGCGGGTTCTCCACCGGCTGGGCCATAGGGGGCAGTCCTGGCTCAAGCCGCCGCCGCAAGGCATCCGGTCCCGCCGCGGGCCCCGCGGCCGAACGCGAGCCCACCCTGGAGGTCTCGGACCTCTCGTACGAGGCGGGTTCCGGGGAGTCATACGAAGCGTATGACCCGAGCGCGGGCGTGGAGCCGGTGTACGAGCCGATGCCGCTCCCGGATGACACGAGCCAGTACGGCGTCTACGCGGGCTACGGCGACTACAGCTCCCCGTACGAGCAGCCGACCGCCGCGCAGGCACAGGACGCGTACGACTACGGCGCGGGTCAGCAGCAGTACGCCGCGTACTCCGACCCGTACGTGGGAACCACGGGTTACGCGTCGTACCCCGATCCCTATGCCGCACAGCAGTACGCAGACCCGTACGCGACACAGCAGGGCTACCAGGAGACCCCGCCCGGCGGGGTCTGGGTGCCCCAGCAGCGCGATGGCGCCGAAGCACCGCAGCAGTCGTACGGCTACGGCTACGGTTATCCGAACACGGAGCCCGACCACGACGGCTACGAGAACGGCCGGCCGCACCGCTACTGAGCGTCGCGCGGCGGGGCGTGCGCGGTTCGAGAGTTCGGCACACCCGCGAAACCCGCCCACCGCGCGGTGCGAGGCCACACGGCGCCGAGGCACGCGTGAGTGCCGACCCGAGACCGCGAGGCAGGCCTCACTGCGAGCCGCGGAAGTCCTCACCCTCCACGATCAGGCCCGCCACCAGCGCGCCCGACATGCCCGCGTGGGCCAGTCCGCCGCCGGGGTGGGACCAGCCGCCCGCGAGGTGGAGGCCGGCCAGGCGGGTGCTGTTCGATGGACGGAGGTAGGCGCCCCCCTCGCCTGCCAGCGCGGGCGGGCGGACCCGGCCCGTCTCCGCCGGGGTGAGGACCTCGCGCCAGAGCAGCCGCTCTCCTATGTCCGGGATCACCTGCTCCGCTGCGGTGAGGAGCGTGTCCGCCCAGCGCTCCCGCACCGCCTTGTCAGACCAGTGGACCGGATCGCCGGAGACCGTCGCGGTCAGCGTGACCGCCTCATGGTCCTGGTCCGGACGCGTCGTCGGGTCGTCCGGGCGCAGCACGGTGACCGTCGGCAGCTCGGCCGGTCCACCGCCGAAGACCGCCGCGGCCTCGGCCGCCGTATCGGGCGAGTGCACCACGGTCCGGTGCGCGGCTCCCGTGGCCCGGGCCCCGCGCAGCGCCAGCAACACCGTGAACCTGCCAGGATCCGGGTCTGTCGCGCCCGGCCGTACATCGCCGTCCCGCCACAACTCCCGCCCGGCGAGCCCGCCGCGCCCGGCAGCCGCCACCACCTCGTCCGCCTCGACGGTGGAGCCGCCGGCCAACTCCAGGCCGACCGCCCTGCCGTCCCGTTCGAGCACTCCGGTCACCTCGCTGCCGAAGGTGAACTCCACTCCGCGCTCCAGACAGCGCTCGTACACCGCCCGTGCGAGGGCCCGCATTCCGCCCTGGACGTACCAGGCGCCGAACGTGTGCTCCATGTACGGGAGCAGGGCGGCACTGGCGGGGACCCGCCGCGGGTCGAGCCCGTAGGACAGCGCGCACGCGTCGAGCAGGGCCCCGAGCCGCCGGTCGGCCAGCTCCCAGGAACCGACCTGAGCCAGTGTGGCGGCCTGCCGGACACGCAGCCTCCGGCGCTGCCGCGGCGCCGGATACGGCTCACGACCCAGCACCTGCCAGTTGGGCCACAGCGGCTCCTCCAGCAGAGGGCGGCGCGAGCGATCCCAGCACTCGCGGGCACGCTTCAGGAAGTCGCCCCACCGCTCGCCGGTCCCCGCACCCAGCGCCGAGTCCAACGCGGCGACGACGCCGCCGCGCGAAGCGTTCGGCAAGGAGACCGACGTGCCGTCGGCGAAGAGATGGTGGCTCGCCGGCTCCACCTGGGCCATCTCGATCCGGCTCTCCAGCGGCTGCTTGCCGGTCTTGAGGAACAGGTCGCGGTACACCGCAGGCAGGTGCAGCAGTCCGGGGCCCGTGTCGAATGCGAAGCCATCCCGCTCGAACGCGCCCACCGCACCGCCGAAGGTCCCCGAGCGCTCGTGGACAGCCACCCGATGCCCTGCCACCGCGAGTCGCGCCGCCGCCGCCATGGCGCCCATCCCCGCGCCGATCACCGCAATCCGTGCCATGTCAGGGACTGTATCGGCAGGTACTGACATCGACGCGGGCAGTGCCCCGGAGCGGACTGGGGATGAGCACGGGCCTCTGAGTATCCGTACCTAGGCCGTGAGATGAGTAGGCGCGCGGATGGGGTGCCCCCCGCGCGGCAGGAAGAGTGGGGGCCACGGAGAAGACGCGGCGCCGCACCGCCGACACGGGGCGGCGGAACGGCGCGGCGTACCGATCCGAATCGGGGGTTGCCCGGGCCGGGGGGACAGGGGATCAGCGGTCCCGGGCAAGGACAGCGCGGGGAGACGGGGGAAAACAGGGGGAGACGGGGGAACGGAGGAAACGCGGGGGGGGGGGGGGGGTGCGGGGGGGGGCGCTGTGCGGGGCGGGGTGGGGTGGGTGTGGGGGGTTGTGTGTTGGTTTTGGTGTTTGTGGGTGTG
>NZ_JBHXFA010000087.1:0-32668 GCF_042724175.1 Streptomyces sp. NPDC127084 | reverse complement strand
GCGCCCCCCCGCGGGTGAACTGGGCTGGCGGCCCCACGGGCCGCGGGCGCGGATTACCTTTTTGGGTGTGGGGCGCGGGGGGGCCGGGCCCGTTCCCGAAGAGGAGCCCCGGCGGCGGCTGACGGCGACTCCCGGCACGGTCACCGGTACCGCGCGGCGGAAGGCCCGCATCAGCCCATGGGCCGACGGCGGACCGGCCTCCGAAGGCGGAGAGACGCCGCTCGGATCGTTCGGGGCGCTGGGTGGTGGGGTCGGCGGCGGAGAGGGGCAGGGCGATACGGCCGGTGCTCGCACATCGGGTCGGCGACGTCGGGGCAGGGGGCAGCGTGGTCGACGGGGTGGCCGGCCGGTGGCCGCGTGGCCGACTGCCTGGACGTGTGCGTCGGGCGCGTCTCGCGGGGGCGGGCGGGCCTTCCGGTGGCCGGCCTCTGGCGTCTTCAGTCCCTGATGAGGCAGAACGGATGACCGGCGGGGTCGGCGAAGACCCGCCAACTCCGCTTCCCATCCGCGTCGAGGAGCACGGCGCCCTTGCCGAGTACCTCCTCCTGGGCCCGGTCCAGGTCGTCCACCGACAGGTCGAGATGGAACTGCTGAGGGTGAGCCGGGTCCGGCCACCGCGGCGGCCGGTGGTCGGCCACCCGCTGGAACGCCAGCACGAACCCGCCCTCGGTGTGCAGGGTCGCCCAGCCGTCGTCGAGCGACCACCGGGGATCGGGCCGGTTCACCGAGCCGCCGAGCAGCGACTGGTAGAACCGGGACAGCTCATCGACGTCGGCGCAGTCCAGCACCACGCACTGCAGTTTGGCGATCACGACGGGCAGCGTCTCACGCCGTCCGCCGCGCCGAGATCCCGACCCGGGCCCGGCGGCCGGGCCGCCCTGTGCGGTCGTACACCACCGAGGTCCCCGTACTGCTGAAGGTCTCCCCGCTCAGCGCCGCCCGCTGCACGATGTCCACCCAGCCGGTGCACGCGCCCGAGTCGGTGTAGACCGGCTCGGCGATGCGGAACGCGAAGCCACCGGCCGCGCCACCAGCCGTGGCCCGCCAGCTCCCGGCACCGCCCGACGCCAGGAACACCCGGCCGTCCACGGTGAAGTGCAGTACGCCCGGATACGTGCCGCTGGGCCGGGTCACCTGGACCGTCCAGGCCCCGGCCGGTGTCAGCGTGCGGGAGTCCACCGGGAGCGAGGCTTTCACACCGCCGTCCGCGCCGCGGCCGGAGCCGGGGTCGCGCTCGCCTGCGCCTGCCACGTCTTGAGGTCGAAGCCCGGCCGGGCCGCCTCCTCCGGGGACGGACCCGTGGCGTCCGAGGCCAGCAGACGGCGCGTGATCATATGGTCGGCCGGGCGGTTCACCGACTCGGTGCCCACCAGCCGGTCTCCGCGGAAGCAGAGCACGGAGAACCTCCGCCCGGCCGGATCGCCCACCGTCACCGTGCGGTCATGGCCCCCGGTGATGCCCGCGATCTGCACCCGCAGGTCGTACTGCTCCGTCCAGAACCACGGCACGGCGGTGTACGGGACCGGCTCGCCGCACAGCGCCGCCGCCACGCAGCGGGCCTGGTCGGAGGCGTTCTGCACGGACTCAAGACGCAGCGTCCCCGCTGTGTGCGGGGCATGGGGGGTGGGGAAGCGGGCGCAGTCGCCGATGGCGTACACGGCGGGGTCGCTGGTGCGCAGCGACGCGTCCACGATCACGCCGTCGCCCACGTCGAGGCCGGCGTCCGCCGCCAGGTCGACGGAGGGCAGCACACCGATGCCCACCACGACCACATCGGCGGGGATACGCCGGCCGTCGTTCAGCTCTACCACGCGGACATGGCCTTCACGGTCGCCGTCCAGACCGGTCACCTCGGTGCCGGGCAGGATGCGTACGTCCCGCGCCGCGTGTTCGGCGGTGAGGAACTCCGAGACGTGGCTCGTCACCGTACGGCCCAGGACCCGGCTGCCCGCCTCGACCACCGTCGTGCGCACGCCCAGGCCGGTGGCCGTGGCGGCGAGCTCCATGCCGATGAAACCGGCGCCGATGACCACCAGGTGCGCCGCACCGGACAGTTCACGGCGCAGCACGTCAGCGTCCGCGAGGCTGCGCAGCGACAGCACACCGGCGAGCCCCGTGCCCGGCACGGGCAGCGGGCGCGGGCGGGCGCCGGTGGCCAGTACCAGGCTGTCGTAGCGAAGGGTGCGCCCGGATGCGAGCAGCACCTGGGACGCGTCCCGGTCGATGGAGGTCACCCGGTCGCCGCTGACCCGCTCGATGCCCTGGGCGGGATAGAAGTCCTCGGGGCGCAGCTCGAGCTCGCCGGGCACGGCCTTGCCCGAGAGATACGCCTTGGACAGCGGGGGGCGCTGGTAAGGGACGGGCAACTCGTCGCCTATCAGCAACACACCCCCGTCGAAACCCCGTGCGCGCAGCGCGGCGGCCGTGTCCGAGCCCGCCTGCCCGGCGCCCACGATGACCACCTGGTGCCCGGCCATCAGCTCTGCCGCTCCGGCAGGTGCACCACAAGGCCGTCGATGGCGTCCGACACGGGCAGCTGGCAGCTCAGCCGGCTGGTCTCCCGGCGCGGGCTGGCCGTGCCGTACAGCACGTCGTCCTCGACATCGTCCATCGGCGGCAGCGGCAGGGTGTTGGCCTCGTCGATGTACACATGGCAGGTGCCGCACTGCGCGGAACCCCCGCACTGCGCCTCGATGCCGTTCACGTTGTTCAGCTTCGCGCCCCGCATGACGGTGTTGGGTTCGGGGACGTCGAGCACGGTCTCGCTGCCGTCGGGATGTGTGTACCTGATCTTGGCCATGGCGCCTCCTCGTGGGATCCGTCCGTGTGTACGCCCCGGTACGCCCGGTACGCCCATGCGGCACGCGACTGTGGCAACGGCGGCTGGGGAGCGCCTCGGGGACTCCTCGGGGCCCCCTCGGGGACCTCTCGAAGGCACACGGCGGCGCGAGTCGACCGCCGCCCGAGCTGGTGTCGATCCACCGGGCCCAGCGTTCTGGTATGACCACCGCTGAGAGTCTGCGTACCTCCGATGCCGCCCCCGCCGAGGCAGGCGGCGGTCGCCGCCTCCGCCTGATCCTGCTCGCCTGCTGCCTGGGCCAGTTCATGAACGTGCTCGACGCCTCGGTCGTGAACGTGGCCCTGCCCTCGATCGGCGCCGAGCTCGGCTTCGCCCCCACCCGGCTGAACTGGGTGAACAACGCCTACACCATCGCCGTCTGCGGCTTCCTGCTGCTCGGTGGACGGTTCGCCGACCTCTTCGGGCAGCGCCGGGTCTTCCTCGCCGGCGTCGCGCTGTTCACCCTCGCCAGCAGCGTCGGCGGGATGGCCGACGACCCGGCGACCCTGGTGCTCGCCCGCGCCTTCCAGGGACTCGGCGCCGCCGTCATGGCGCCCGCCACCCTCACCGTGCTCGGCACCACCTTCACCGCGCCCGGCGCCCGCGCCAGGGCGTTCGGTATGTGGAGCGTGGTGTCGGGCGCCGCGGGCGCGGTCGGTGTGCTGGCGGGCGGGCTGATCACCGAGTGGTTCTCCTGGCGCTGGATCCTGCTGGTGAACGTGCCCATCGGACTGCTGCTGTTCGCCCTGGTGCGCTGGGTGGTGCCCGAGACCCCCGGCAGCGGCGCCGGACGGCGCGCCCTCGACGTACCGGGCGCGGTCACCGTCACCGCCGGGCTGATGGCCGTCGCGTACGGTATCGCCGAGTCGCACACCTACGGCTGGGGCTCGTCGCACGTCCTGGGCGCACTCGGCGCGGGAGTCGTGCTGCTGGTGCTGTTCCTGCTGATCCAGGCGAAGTTCGCCGCCTCGCCGCTGGTACCGCTCGCCGTCTTCCGCAACCGTTCGGTGAGCAGCGCCAACCTGGTCGCGTTCTTCAGCATCGCCGCGCTGTTCAGCACCTTCTACTTCTTCACCCTCACTCTCCAGCAGGTGCTCGGCTACAGCCCGCTGCGTACCGGGCTCAGCTATCTGCCCCTGTCGCTGGGGATCGCGTTCGGCGGCTGGGGCGTCTCCCGGCTGGTGCCCCGTACCGGCCCGCGGCCCGTGCTGATCACCGGGCTCGCCCTCTCGGCGGTCGGACTGCTGTGGCTGTCCCGGATCGGTGAACACTCGGCCTACACCACCGGTGTACTGGGCCCGGCCCTGCTGCTCGGCTTCGGCATGGGCGGGGTCCTGAACGCCACCACCAACGCCGCCACCGCGGGGCTGCCGCCCCGGCAGGCCGGGCTCGCGTCCGGGCTGCTCAACACCACCCGGCAGCTCGGCAGCGCCATCGGCCTGGTGGCGTTGGCCGCCGTGTCCGCCGCCCGTACCGAGACGGCGCTCGGCGGGGGAGGCACCCTGCCGCAGGCCCTTGTGTCCGGATACGGTCTCGCCCTCGCCGGCGCCGCCGTGTTCTGCCTCGCGGGGCTGCTCGCCGCGCTCGCGGTGCCCTCACGTAACGCCCTGGACTGATCCGGGACCGATCCAGGACCTCTCAAGGCGCTGACGAGACGCTGACCGCCTGACCTGAAGGGGAGGTTCTGCGGTGGCAACCAAGCGGTCCGCGACGACACCGCCCGACGTGCTGAGCGAGTTCCGCGCCCAGCAGCCGCGGTGGACCACGAGCACATCCGACGCCGGGAGCGGCGGCACGGTCGAGCACACGACCATCGAGGTACCGGTCGACTACACCAGGCCGGAAGGCGAGCGCCTCACCATCGCCCTCACCCGCCACCGGGCGACCGATCCCGGGCGCCGGCGCGGCATCCTGCTGTCCGTCAACGGCGGGCCCGGTGGCGACTGGGGCAGGGGCCGGGGGCTGGCCGCCGCCTACGCGGGCACCCCCGTGCACGAGGTCTACGACCTCGTCGGCTTCGACCCGCGCGGTACGGGGGCGTCCACCCCGCTGCACGCCGAAGTGACGGTCCCCAAGGCGCCGTTCGACTCACGGCCGCCGGACTCCGCGTTCGAGGCGCTCGCCGAGGACATGCGGCAGCGCGAGCTGGGCTGCGAACGCGGCGGCGGCACCCTGCGCCCCCACATCAGTACCCGCAACACCGCACGTGACATGGACCTCGTCCGCTCCGTGCTCGGCGAGGAGCGGCTCAGTTTCGTCGGATACGCGTACGGGGCCTATGTCGGCGCGGTGTTCGGCAGCATGTTCCCCGAACGGCTCGACCGCAGTGTGCTCGACTCCTGCGTCAACCCCGACTGGACCTGGCGCGAGCAGTTCCTGTGGCAGGGCGACGCGGTCCAGCGCAACGTGGACCAGTGGGCCCACTGGACCGCCGACCGGCACAGCCACTTCGGCCTCGGACGGGACGCTCGCCAGGTGCTCGCCCGCGTGGAGGAGGTCGCCGCCCAGCTCGAAAAGCTGGACGGCGGTCCCCAGTCGCGCACCCTGTTCGACGGGGCCGTCGGCACCCGCGCCACCGACCGGTCCCAGTGGGCCGACCTTGGCACCCTCGTCGCCCGGCTCTCGGACGCCGGCAGCGCCGGTGACGCGGAGGCCGCCAGCGGACTGCTGGCCGAGCAGGGCACCTGGCGGCCCCAGGACAACGAGGGCGAGCTGCGCACCGGCGTGCTGGAGGCCATCACCCTGGAGCATGCCTGGCCCGACGACCTGGAGGTCTACTACCGGGACATGCGCGACTTCCGTACCCGCTTCCCGTACGGCTACGGCGTGCTGCGCGCCCAGCCCTGGGTGGGCGCCTTCCGCACCTTCACACCCCCCGAGCCGCCGACCGCCATCACCCGCGACGGCTACCCCGTGGGCCTGGTGGTCCAGGCCGACGGCGACCCGCTGGACCACTACGCGGGCGGCGTCGCCATGGCGGAACGCCTCGGCCACCATCTGATCACCGTGGCGGACTCGGGCGACCACGAGGTCTACCGCCTGCTGGGCAACCCGGAACTGGATGCTTTGGTGGACCGCTACCTGGTGGACGGGGACCTGCCGCCGTCACGTGTGAGCGTCCCCGGCACCACACCGAGGCCGGACATCCCGGCCGACGTCGACCAGCTCTGACCGGCGGCCATAGCGAGCACGCCGAAGCGGGCCCTGTCCTCCACGAGGACAGGGCCCGCTTCATGGGCGGTGCCCCGGGATCACCAGCCCTCGACCGGCAGCTCCCACAGCCCGTAGATGACCGCGCCCTCCTTGCGCCCGATCTCCAGGAACGGCTTGGCCAGCTTCAGCCCCGGTATCCGGTCGAACAGCTTGCTCCAGACGAGCTCCAGCTCAAGGCGCGCCAGGTCAGCCCCGATGCAGTGGTGCACCCCGTGCCCGAAGCCGAGGTGCTTGCGGCTGCCCCGGCTGATGATCAGCTTCTCCGGCTCGGGGAACACCTCCGGGTCGCGGTTGGCGGCCAGGCCCAGGCACAGGATGCCGTCGCCCTTGGGGATCACCTTGCCGCCGATCTCGATGTCCTCCAGCGCCACCCTGGGGACTGCGGTGTCGCCGATGGTCGCGATCCGCACCAGCTCCTCGACGGCCGGCTTGACCAGTGACTTGTCGTTCCTGAGCAGTTCGAGCTGGTCGGGGTTCTCCAGCAGGCAGGCGGTGCCCAGCGAGATCTGGCTGGCGGTGGTCTCGTGGCCGCCGTTCATCAGCAGCCGCACCATGTTGAACAGATCGCGGTCGGTGTACGCCTCGCCCGACTCCTCGTAGTCCGCCATCGCCCGGCTCAGCAGGTCGTCACCCGGTTCGCGCTTCTTGAGCTGGATCAGCTCCTCGACATACGCGTTGACCTCCACGATCGCGGCCTGCCGCTCCTCGGTGGAGCTGTGGCCGCCGAGCAGGGCCGTGCCGTGCTTGATGAAGAAGTCGTGCCGGTCCTGCGGGATGCCGAGCAGCTCGCAGATCACGGTCATCGGCACGGCCAGCGAGAACACCCGGTGCATGTCCACGGGCGGTTCCATGGCCAGCATCTTGTCGATGTGCTCGTCGACGATCTCCTCGATACGCGGACGCAGCCGCTGCACCTGCCGGTTGGTGAAGGTCAGCGCGGCCTTCCGGCGGGTGGAGGCGTGCTCCTTGCCGTCGTAGCCGATGAAGGAGGTCTCGGTGCGGTACTCGGGCGGCGCGATGAAGTAGAAGGGGAAGTTCGCGTGCTTGCGGGAGGCACTGACCCGGGGGTCGGTGAGCAGCTTGCGGATCGTCTCGTAGCCGGTGACGGTCCAGATCCGCAGCCCGGAGCCGGTCAGGGTCACCTGGGAGACGTCCTCCTCGACCATCTCCGTGTACTGCGGCGGCGGTGTGAAGGGGCAGCCGCGGGTGTACGGGAAGGTCGCGGACTGCTGTTCCGGGCCGGACTCGGTGCCGGACTCGGCGGCGTGTGTGGTCACGGTGGGTGGGTCCTTCCTGAAGTGCGAGTGCGAGTGCGAGGGCGAGGGGTCAGCGCGGGGGGCCGAAGAACGCGCGCAGTTCGGCCGTCAGCAGTTCGGGCTGTTCGAGTGCGGGGAAGTGCCCGCCGCGGTCGTGGTCGGTGAAGCGGCGCAGATCGGTGAAACGCCCCTCGATCCAGGGGCGCGGCATCCGCCCGTCCTTGGGGAAGTTGGAGACCGCCGACGGAATGTCCACCGGGCCGAGTGCCAGCTTGTTCTGGCTCTCCCAGTAGATGCGGGCCGAGGACGCGGCGGTGCCGGCCAGCCATCCCACCGTGACGGCGTCGAGCAGCCGGTCGCGTGGGATGACCTTCTCCAGGTCGCCGTCGTGGTCGCTCCAGGCCCAGTACTTCTCCGCCATCCAGGCCAGTTGCCCGGCCGGGGAGTCCGTCAGCCCGTAGCCGAGGGTCTGCGGGCGGGTGGTCTGGATGACCGAGTAGCCGCCCTCCTTCTGCTGGAACCGCTTCATCGCGGCGAGGCCCGCCAGGTCCCGCTCGGACAGCTCCACCTGCTCCTCGGGCGGGCGGGCGAACGGCATCGTCAGATGGATGCCGATAAGCCGACGGGTGTCGGCGGGCCGCGCGGTGTCGCGTTCGCCCAGGATGGCCGTGACGAACGAGCCCCAGTCGACGCCGTGGGCGGCGTACCGCTCGTAGCCGAGTCGGGACATCAGCTCGTCCCAGGCGGCGGCGATGCGCTCCGCGGTCCAGCCGGTGGCCGCGGGCCGGTCGCTGAACCCGTAGCCGGGCAGCGAGGGGCAGACGACATGGAAGGCGTCGGCCGGGTCGTCGGGGTCGGTCAGTGGGCCGATGAGGTCGAGGAACTCGACCACCGAGCCGGGCCAGCCGTGGCTGATCAGCAGGGGCACGGCGGTCTCGTGCCGGGAGCGGACATGCAGGAAGTGGATGCCGAGACCGTCGATCTCGGTACGGAACTGGGGAAGGGCGTTCAGCCGGGCCTCGGTCGCCCGCCAGTCGTAGCGCTCCGCCCAGTACGAGCACAGGTCCTGTACGTATCCGAGCGGGGCGCCCTGCGACCAGTCGGACACCGTCTCGGGTTCCGGCCAGCGGGTACGGGACAGCCGCAGTCGCAGGTCCGCGAGGTCGGACTCGGGGGTGTCGACGCGGAAGGGGACGATGCCGCGGCTCATGACTGGGCCCCGCCGACGTCCATACCACCGTCGATGGTGATGATCTGACCGGTCACCAGGTCGCTCGACGGGTCGGTGAGGCGGGTGATCCAGGAGCTGATGTCCTCGGCCTCGGCCACCCGTCCGAGCGGGATGCCGTGTACGACCCCGGCGAACAGTCCCTCCACCTGCTCCGGGCTCAGCCCGTTGGCCGCGTACGCGTCGGTGCGCACAAAGCCGGGGGCGACCGCGTTGACCCGGATGCCCTGGCCGGACAGCTCCGCCGCCCAGCTCTTGGTGAAGCTGTGCAGCGCGGCCTTGCTCGCGGAGTAGACGGAGCTGCCGGGGCCCGGGTTGTGACCGCCCCGGCTGGAGACCAGCACGATGCTGCCGCCGGGGGAGCGCAGCAGCGGCAGCAGGCGGTGAGTCAGCACCAGTGGGCCCAGCACGTTGATGTCGAAGACCTCACGGGCCACGTCCGCTTCCAGCGCGGCGAGCGGGCTGAACCGGAACACCCCCGCGTTGTGCACCAGGACGTCCAGGCTGCCGCCCGCGACAGCCACCGCGTCCGCCACGGCCTGCGCGCCCTCGTCGGTGGTGACGTCGGCGGTCACCGGCACGATGGCGGGGCTGAGGGCGGCGGTGGCGTCGAGACGGTCCTTGCGGCGTCCGGTGACGATCACGGTCCGGGCACCGAGGCCCGCGAAGGCGAGGGCGGTCGCGCGGCCGATGCCGGTGCCGCCTCCGGTGATGACGACGGTGCGGCCGTCGAACGGCTGGTCGGTCATGACGGTTTGCCTCTTTCCTCAGGATCCTCGGGGTTCGTCAGGGAGCGGGGGCAGGGAAGCAAGAGAGCGGCGAAGCGGTGGAGCAAGAGCGCGGCGGAGCAAGAGCGCGGCGAAGCGGTGGAGCAAGAGCGCGGCGGAGCAAGAGAGCGGCGGTAAGGCGGTGCGGGGAAGCACGCGGCGGTACGGGCGCCGGGACACAGATGTGCGAAGTGTCGCCGCCGCCGCTCGGGCCGCCCTTGAGGGCCCGGCTTGAGGGGTTCTGTAGGGTCCGTCCCCTACGGTGCCCGGCATGCTGATCACGCATCGTGCGAACGGCCAGTCCGAGCGGCGGCGGAGCGGCGGGCCGCTGAGCGGACTGCGCGTCATCGAGCTGGCCGGAATCGGCCCCGGCCCCTTCGCCTGCATGCTGCTCGCCGACATGGGCGCCGACGTCATACGCGTCGACCGCGCCGACGGACAGCGGTCGTTCGGCGGCTGGCACCGGTATCTGGACCGGGGGCGGCGCTCGCTGGCTCTCGATCTCAAGGACCCGCGGGGCGCCGAGACCGTGCTACGGCTCGTGGAGCGCGGCGACGTACTCGTGGAGGGTTTCCGCCCCGGTGTCACCGAGCGCCTGGGCATCGGTCCCGAGCAGTGCGCGCGGCGCAATCCGGCACTGGTGTACGCGCGGATGACGGGTTGGGGCCAGGACGGGCCGCTGGCGCAGACCCCCGGCCATGACATCAACTACATCGCGCTCAGCGGGGCGCTGGACGCCATAGGGCCGGCCGAAGGCGCTCCCGTACCGCCGGTCAACCTGCTGGGCGACTTCGCGGGCGGCGCCCTGTACCTCGTCACCGGAATCCTCGCCGCCGTCCACGCGAGCCGGAGTTCGGGACGGGGGCAGGTGGTGGACACCGCGATCACCGACGGCACGGCGTCACTGCTCGGCATGCTGCTCGGGATGGCCGACGCGGGAGAGTGGGGGCAGGGACGGGGCGGCAACCTGCTGGACGGCGGTGCCCCCTACTACGGGGTCTACCGCTGCGCCGACGGACGCTATGTGGCGGTCGGCGCCCTGGAGGAGCGCTTCTACCGGGCGCTGCTCGACGGTCTGGGACTCGACGGTCCGGGACTCGGCGGCCGGCCGTTGCCCGACCGTACGGACCGGGGCAACTGGCCCGCGTTGCGGGCCGAGTTCGAGAAACGATTCGCCACACGTGACCGAGACGACTGGGCCGCCGTCTTCGACGGCACCGAAGCCTGCGTCAGCCCGGTCCTGACCGTGGCGGAAGCCGCGCGGCACCCCCACCACCGGGCCCGCGGCACCTATCTCCCGACGCCCCACGGCGCCCAGCCCGCACCCGCTCCCCGGTTCGGCGGCACCCCCGCCGCCCTGCCGCCGCCCGCACCCCGCCCCGGTGCCCACACCAGGGAGGTACTCGCCGAGTGCGGCTGGACCCCGGCCGAGGTCGACGAGCTGCTGCGCACCGGAGCGGCGGTGGGCGCTCCCGACTTCGCGAGCGGCAGCGGGCGTCGACCGCCGCTCCAGGCCTTCCCGAGGACCGCGCCGGACGGTGGCCCGACAGAAGCCGCCGGGTGACGGGCATCGGCGGCGCGAGTGAGGAGGGGCGGGATGGCCGAGGAGAGCCTTCAGCTCTACGACACGACCCTGCGCGACGGCAGTCAGCAGGAGGGCATGGTCCTGACGGTCGATGAGAAGCTCGCCGTCGCCCGCCACCTGGACGCCCTCGGTGTGGGCTTCATCGAGGGCGGCTGGCCCGGGGCGGTGCCCCGGGACACGGAGTTCTTCCATCGCGCCCAGACCGAACTCCAGCTCGAAAACGCTCGACTGGTGGCCTTCGGCGCCACACGCCGGGCCGGTGTCCCGGTCTCCCTCGACCCCCAGGTGCGCGCCCTGCTGTCAGCCGGCACACCGGCGATCACCATCGTCGGCAAGAGCCACACCGGACATGTGCAGCGCGCCCTGCGCACCACCCTCGCCGAGAACCTCGCCATGATCGGCAGCACGGTCCGCCACCTGGTGCACGCCGGCCGCCGGGTCTTCCTCGACGCCGAGCACTACTTCGACGGCTACCGGCTCAACCACGACTACGCCCTCGCCGTGGTGCGCACCGCCGCCGAAGCCGGGGCCGAGGCCGTGGTGCTGTGCGACACCAACGGCGGCTCCCTGCCCGACGAGATCGCCGCGATCGTCACCGAGACCATCGCGCTGACGGGCGTCCCCGTCGGCATCCACTGCCATGACGACACCGGCTGCGCCGTCGCCAACACCATGGCTGCCGTGGACGCCGGAGCCATGCACATCCAGGGCACCGCTCACGGCTACGGCGAACGCTGCGGAAACGCAAACCTGTTCACCGTGATCGGCAACCTCGTCCTGAAGAAGCAACACAAGGCGGTGGACCCGGAACTGCTCACCGGTATGACCGCCACCGCCGGTGCCATCACCGAACTCACCGGCATTCCCTCCCGCCTGTCCGCCCCCTACGTCGGAGCCTCCGCCTTCACCCACAAGGCGGGTCTGCACGCGTCCGCACTGCGGATAGACCCCGGCCTGTACCAGCACATCGACCCGGCAGGGGTCGGCAACGCCATGCGCACCCTGGTCTCCGACATGGGCGGCCGGTCATCCGTCGAGCTCAAGGCGCGCGAGCTCGGCTACGACGTGGCAGCGGGCTCCGACGAAGTGGCCCGCGCCGCCGCCCGTATCAAGGAACTGGAAAGCGACGGCTACAGCTTCGAGTCCGCCGACGCCTCCTTCGAACTGCTGCTGCGCGAGGAACTGGCGGGCAGCGCCGCCGAACCGCCGTTCCAGGTCGACTCCTGGCAGGTGTCCGTCGCCCGCGAACGCGGCCGTGAGGTACGCACCGAGGCCGCCGTACGCCTGCGGATCGACGGCGTCCCGCTGGCCGCCACCGGGCACGGCAACGGTCCGGTCAACGCCCTGGACCGGGCCCTGCACCAGGCACTCGACCCGTTCTTCCCGCAGCTCGCCAGGCTGGAGCTGGTGGACTACCGGGTACGAGTGCTGGCCGGCGAGACCGGCAGCGGCGCCCGGGCCCGCGTGCTGATCTCGTACCGACACGGCGAACGCCGCTGGGGCACCGTCGGGGTGGACCAGAACACGGTCACGGCGAGCTGGCGCGCCCTGCTCGACGCCGTCCACTACGTGCTCCTCGACGACGTACGCCCCGGTGGCGGAGCGGTGCCGCTCGCCGCCGTCCGGGCGGGCTGAAGAACCCTCGACTCCGGGAGTAGCTGTGCGTGTGGAAGACATCTACATACGGGGGACGTCCGTACGGCTCCCCAGTGTGGCATCCGTCGCCGACGCCGTCGCGCAGGGTGCCTGCCCACCCAAGGTGGCCTCCGCCACCGGAATGGTGTCCGTGGCGTACTCGCCCGACGAGTCCGCCGCCGAGATGGCCGCCGCGGCGGCCCGGACGGCGGTGGACCGCGCCGGCTGCTCGCCCGAGGACATCGACCTGCTGCTGCACGCGGACACGTACCACCAGGGCCAGGACCTGTGGCCGGTCGCCTCGTACATCCAGCGCGAGGCGCTCGGCAACTCCTGCCCGGCCCTCGAGATCCGGCAGATGTCCAACGGCGGCCTGGCCGCGATCGACCTGGCCACCGCGTACCTGCGTGCCGGCCACGGCAGTTGCGAGGCCCTGCTGACCACTGCCGACCGCTTCTGCGAACCGGGCATCGACCGCTGGCGCACCGACCCCGGTACCCCCTACGCCGACGGTGCCACCGCGCTGGTGCTCTCCCGCCGCGGAGGCTTCGGGCGGCTGCTGTCGCTCGCGCTGCTCGCCGACCCCGACCTCGAACCCCTGCACAGAGGCGACGAGCCGTTCACCCGCGCCCCGTTCGGCCATCGCATGCCCGTCGACTTCGACGAGGCCAAACGCGCCTTCATCGGACGGGTGGGCATGTCGTACGCCATCACCCGGGCCCACAACGGCCAGCAGACCGTCATCAAGCAGGCGCTGGCCGACGCCGGGATGGAACTGGCCGACGCACGCTGGGTGATCCTGCCCCACTTCGGCCGCCGCAGGCTCCAGTCCATCTACTACCAGCCGTTCGGCATCGACCCCGAGCGCACCACCTGGGACTGGAGCCGCACCGTGGGACACCTAGGCGCGGGCGACCAGTTCGCCGGTCTGGACCACCTCGTGGTGTCCGGGCGAGCCCGGCCCGGCGACCGCTGTGTCCTGATCAGCGTCGGCGCCGGATACAGCTGGGGCTGCGCCGTACTGGAGATCACCGAGCAGCCCCCCTGGGCCGCCGCCGCCGGCCAGGCCGACGGCCGCTGATCGCGCCGGTCGGCAGGCCTCCGCTGCCCCGGCCGACCGCGGCTGATCACGCTGACCAGTCGGCCTCCGCTGATCACGCCGGCCTCAACCGATCACTGCCGAACCACGATCCACATCCACTCACGCTCAAGCCCAGTTCGAGCCCCTCTCTGTCACTCTGAACCGGCCGCTCTCACGGCCGCACTGAAGGGAAGGTACGCCGTGGCGACCGTTACGCCCGACACGTCGGCACCGCACGTCACCGAGCACGCTGTCACCGTCTCCGCGCCCGCCTCCACCGTCTACGACCTGATCGCGGATGTCTCCGCCTGGCCGCAGGTCTTCGGGCCCACCGTCCATGTCGAGGTAATCGAGGAGGCGCCCGAGGCCGGCGGTGAGCAGCTGCTGCGGATCTGGGCCATCGCCAACGAGCAGGTCCGCACCTGGACCTCGCGGCGTGTGCTCGACCCGGAGGCCCGCAGCATCACCTTCCGCCAGGTCGTCCCGGCCGCGCCGGTGGCCTCCATGGGCGGTGCCTGGCGTCTGGAGCCCGTGGACGACGGCACCACACGCGTGGTGCTGCTGCACGACTACCGCGCCGTCGGCGACGACCCCGCCGCCGAGGAGCTGATCGAGCAGGCCGTCGACCGCAACAGCCGCGCCGAACTCGCCGCGCTCAAGAACGTCGCCGAGCTCGGCGAGGCTCGCGACGAACTCCACTTCACCTTCAGCGACTCAGAGACCATCGCGGGCGCGGCCGGAGACGTCTACGCCTTCCTGGACCGAGCCGACCTGTGGCCCGAGCGGCTGCCGCACGTGGCGCGGCTCGACCTCACCGAGGACGAGCCGGGCATCCAGCACATGGACATGGACACCCGCAGCCTGGACGGCTCCCTGCACAACACCACCTCCGTACGGGTCTGCTTCGAAGACCGCAAGGTGATCGTCTACAAGCAGCTCCGGGTACCCGTCGCCATGAGCGGGCACACCGGCCGCTGGGTGATCGAGTCCCTCGGCGACGGCACGGTCAAGGCCACCTCCTGGCACACCGTGACCCTGGACCCCGATGGCGTACGCAGCGCGCTCGGCCCGGACGCCACCCTCGCCGAGGCCCGCGCGCTGGTCCGCAAGGCCCTCGGCACCAACAGCGGCACCACGCTGCGCCACGCCAAGCAGTTCGCGGAGGACACGCGTGCCGGAACGTGATCCGAACGGACCGGTCACCGTCATCAACCGGTTCGAGGTCAAGGGCGACATCGCCGAGTTCGAGGAGGAGTTCCGGCTGCATGCGCAGTTCCTGCGGCGCCGCCCCGGCTTCGACTTCCTGGTGACCGTCCAACTGGTGGACCGGCCGCGGGTGTACGTCCACCTCGGCCACTGGCGCAGGCTCAGCGGGTTCCTGGACACCGTGCACAACGACACCTTCGTCGCGCATGTCCAGCGGCTCGGCCCGCTGGTCCGCACCGAGGCCGACCAAGCGCTCAGCGTCGACCGGACGCTGCGGGAGAACGCGGCCGTGGGCGACGCCGCCGTGGTCCTCGTCTCCGCCCATGTGCACCACGACCCGGCCGGGTTCGAGAAGCGGTACGCGGCGCTCAGCGAAGGCTGTGCGGCGCTCGGCGGCTTCGGCGGCAGTGATCTGCTCCGTTCGACCATCCGGCCGCTGTCGTACACGGGGGTCCACTGGTGGCGGGACGAGCAATGCTGCACCGACGCCGTCGCGTCCGGGGTCTACCGTTCGGCGCTCGACGACCTCGCCGAACTCGCGGACGTCACCATCGAACGGAGCCGGCATTTGGCCTATGAGCGTGTGATCGACTGATCACCGGCGGAACACCCGACCAGCGACGAACCAGCACGGAACCGCATGCACCACGCACCGAGCCCGGGGACGCCACCCCTGCCCTTCCGAGACCCACCCAAGGGGTGCGCGTCCCCCGCGCGTTCCCGCGCGTACTCGCCCGACACGACACTCGGCCACTGTCCGTGTCGCCCGCGAGCCCCTCTCAAGCGCCCGGGCGCACCCTTCCCCCATGGCAGAAGAGACAGGAATCACCGTGCTGCGCGGCCTGCCGGACGCGGCGGAACTCGCTGCCGTGACCACCGTGCTGCTGGCGGTGCTGCGCGACAGGGCGCGGCAGGCGGACGGACCGGAGGAACCGAACCCACCGGTCGTGTACGCCGACTGGAGCGTCAAAGGCACCGGTGGACAGGTCCCGGCGGCCTGGTCCGCCCGGCAGACCCGACGGAAGGGGGGACTGCGGTGACCGGTCAGCGGACCTTCATCGACACGTTCGAGACCGTGGCGGCCGAGAACCCGCTGCGGGACGCACTGGTCATGCTCACGGAGGACGACGGCCGGCTGCGGCCGGAGAGCGTGACCTACCGGGAGCTCGCCGAACAGGCCGAGGCGCTCGGCGCGCGGCTGCGCGCTCACACCTCACCCGGCGACCGGGTGCTCATCCCGCAGTCCTCGCGGCGACTGTTCGCCGCCTCGTTCCTGGCCTGCCTCCATGCCCGCCTGGTCGCAGTCCCGGTACCGCCACCGGGCAGCCGGGGCCACCATGACGAGCGGATCGCCGGGGTCGTCAAGGACGCGGCGGTGAGCTGTGTGCTCACCGAGAGCCGGCACGCCCCCGAGGTGTCCCAGCTGCTGGCCCGTACCGGTTTCGGTGGAGTGATCTGCCTCCTCGCGGACACACCCGCGGGCGCCCCTTCGCCCACCGCCGCGGCACAGCCCGGACCGGCACTGCCCCCTCCCGGCCCGGACGAGATCGCGTACCTCCAGTACACCTCGGGCTCCACCCGGGAGCCCCGCGGTGTGATGATCACCCACCGCAACCTCGTCGCCAACCTGGAGGCCATCCGCCGCGCTCTGGGCACGGACCCCGGCTCGCGGTTCGGCGGCTGGCTGCCGCTCTACCACGACATGGGCCTCGTCGGGCAGTTGCTGCATCCGCTGTGGCTGGGTGCGACGACGGTGATGCTGTCGCCGCAGGCCTTCGTCAAGAAGCCGTTCCACTGGCTCGACACGGTGTCCCGCTACGGACTCACCGTCAGCGGCGCCCCCGACTTCGCCTATGAGCTGTGTCTGCGCAGGATCAACGACATCCAGCTCGCCGCGCTCGACCTCACCCACTGGCGGCACGCCGTCAACGGCGGCGAGCCGGTGTACCCCGGCACTCTGGAGGCCTTCGCTGAGCGCTTCGCCCCCGCCGGGCTGGACCCGCGGGCGCTCACCCCCGCCTACGGGCTCGCGGAGGCCACCCTGATGGTCTCGGGTGGCGGTACGCCGACGCCCGGGTACGGGCCCGAGGCGGGAGTACCGAGCGCCCGCAACCCGTTCGCGCCGTGCGGCGCGCCCGCGTCCGCCGAGGTCAGGATCGTCGACCCGGCGACCCGCAAGGAGCTCCCCGACGGCCGGATCGGCGAGATCTGGGTACGCGGCGACAGCATCGCCCCCGGCTACTGGGGCCGCCCCACCGAGACCGCCGAGGTCTTCGACGCCCGGCTCGCCGGAAGCGGAAGCGGCGGCAGCGATGGCGTCGGTGGGGGTGGTACCGGCAGCGGCGGCGGTGGTTTCCTGCGCACCGGCGACCTCGGGCTGATGGAGGCCGGGATTCTCCATGTCACCGGCCGGATCAAGGACATGATCGTGGTCGCTGGACGCAACCTCTACCCGCAGGACCTGGAACGCACCGTCCAGCAGGTCAGCGGCCTGTTCGGCCCCGCCACCGCGTTCGCCGTCCCCGGCGCCCGCGAACGGGTCGTCGTCGTCCAGGAGCTGCGCGCCCGAAGCCAGTACGACATCGACCTCGACTCACTGGCCGCCACCGTGGAGGCCAGAATCGGCGAGGAGCACGAAGTACGCACCGGGGGACTGCTCTTCGTCCGCCCCGGCACCGTTCGCCGCACCACCAGCGGCAAGATCGAACGCGCCGCGATGCGAAGGATGTTCCTGCGCGGGGAGCTGAGCCCCCTGCACCAGCGCGTCGACGGCGAGATCGAGCGGCTGCTGGCGTCCGGTACGTCCGGGGCGTCCGGGGACGGCTCATGAAGACCGTGCGGGAGCGCTCCGACGCGCTGGAGCGGTCCTTCGGGCCGCTCGACGACCCCGCCAACCCGCTCGGCGGTGCCGCGTTCGTCGCAGCCGACGCGGCGGGCGAGGTGCCGCCCGCGGCCGAGACCGTACTCGACCACTACGGTCTGAACGAGGAGTTCGTACCCGCCGCGCATGGCGGCCGGCTGCGGCGGATGGACGAACTGGGCCGGGTGCTGCGTCCCGTCTTCCGGCGCGACGCCTCGCTCGGCTTCGGCTACGGACTGAACTGCTTCTTCGCCGCCACCCCGGTCTGGACCGCGGGTAGCAGGGAACACCGCGAGCTCGCCGCCGGACTCCTGCTCGGCGGGGACCGGATCGCCGTCGCCCGCCATGGTGTGGCCCACGGCAACGACTTCGTACGGGACGAGTTCACCGCACAGCCCGAACCGGGCGGCGGGCTGCTGCTCAGCGGCAGCAAGACCGGTATCGCCAACGCCTCACGCGCCCGCGGCCTGGTGGTCTTCGCCCGCACCGGACCACCAGGGCAGGCCCGCAGCCACACCGTGCTGCTCCTGGACCGGGACGCCCTGCCGCCCGGCCGGGTCACCGACCTGGGGAGGCGGGCCACCACCGGGATGCGCAGCGCCGAGTTCGGCGGACTGGCCATCGAGGACTGCCTCGTCCCGGAATCCGCTCTGGTCGGCGGGCTCGGCGACGGCTACGAACTGTCGCTGCGCTCGTCCCTCGTCATCCGGGGCCTGATCCCGTCGATCGTGCTCTCGGGTGCCGACACGGCGCTGCGCACGGTGGCGGCGTTCGCCGTGCGCCCCCGGAACGACGGGCGCTCCTCGCTCGATGTGCAGCATGTACGGGACGTACTCACCGGGGCGTTCCTCGATCTGCTGCTGATCGACTGCCTCGCGCTGGTCGCCACCCGAGCGCTGCATCTGCTGCCCAAGCAGATGAGCGTGTACGCGGCAGCCGCCGCCTATCTGGCGCCCAAGCTCACGGCGGAAGCCATGGACGAGATGTCGGCCGTGCTCGGCGAGGCGACCTTCGCCGAGGAAGGCGCCTACGCCATGTTCCAGAAGCAGCTCAGGGACCTGCCGGTCACCTCACTCGGCCACGCCGGCAGCGCGGGACGGCAGGTCAGCATCCTGCCCCAGCTGCCGTTCTTCGCCCAGCATGCCTGGTTCGCCGACCCGGAGCCGCCGCCCGGTCTGTTCCGGCTGCACGAGGACCTGCCACCGCTCGACCTGGCACAGCCGGCGCTGCTCGGCGACGCCGATCCGCTGGCGGCGACGCTGGTGGCGAGCACCGACCTGTTCGAGTCGATCCCGCTGCCCCGGCAGGGCAGGGACGGCGGGGTGCTGCGCTTCCTCAGCCGCGCCTTCGCCATCGAACTGGACGATCTGCGGAAGGCGTTCGCCGATGTGCCGCAGGGTGACCGCCGGGCACTCGCCAGCCCCCACAGCCTCGGGCTCGCCGACCGCTACACGCTGGTGCTCGCAGCCGCGGCCTGCCTGGGAGTGTGGCGTGAGCAGCAGACCGCGGGTCCCGAAGCGGACCGCTTCCTCGCCGACACGGCCTGGCCGTCGGCCGCGCTGTACCGGCTGTGCCGCCGGCTGGGCCTGGCGCTGCCCGACCGGCCGGCCGCGGCGGAGCAGCGGGTGCTCGCGGAGGTGCTCGCCCGACTGCACGGCCGCCGCAGCTACGACCTGTACGCGTCCTCGCTGGCCTGACCCGCCGCGACGCGCCGCACGCCCCCCGCCTCCCCCTCCCCCTAGTCCCCTCTAGGAGCACACGATGTCCACGCAGGAACACGACGGACACGGAGACGTCCACGGCGACGTCCACCGTGAATGGCTGCTGGAGCGCCTTCGCCACTATCTCTCCCGCCCGGTGCAGGACTCGGTACCGCTGATCGAGTACGGACTCGACTCGGTCGCCGCGCTCAGCCTCTACGGCGACATCGAGGAGGAGTTCGGACCCATCATCGAGCTGGACGACATCTGGGCGTTCCCGACCGTGCGTGATCTCGCCCGGCATATGGCGTCCCGCGACGTCCGCCAGAGCGGCGGCGGGGTCCGGGCGGCCTTCGTCTTCACCGGCCAGGGCTGCCAGCATCCGGGGATGACCTCCTCCCTGTATCTGAACTCCACCAGCTACCGCAGCCAGTTGGACGAGGTCGCCGACGCGCTGTTCCCGTACCTCGGGCTCTCGATCGTGGATCTGATCCTCAGCGAGGACCCCCGTATCCACCAGACCGCCTTCACCCAGCCGGCCCTGTACGCCGTCGAGTACGCCCTCGCCCGCACTCTGGAGACCGTCGGGGTGGTCCCCGTCGCCGTACTCGGGCACGGCATCGGCGAGTACGCGGCGGCTGCCGTCGCCGGTGCGCTCGGCCCGGCCGACGCCGCCAAGCTGATCGCGATGCGCGGCGCCTTCATGCAGTATCTGCCGTCCGGCGGCGGCATGATGGCCGCCCCCATCTCGCCGTACGAGATCGCCGAACTGGTCGCGATCGAACCCGGTGTCGGCATCAGCGCCGTCAACGCGGCCAAGGCCACCGTGCTGTCGGGTGAGCTCGCCGGCCTGGAGCGGATCGAGGACGGGCTCGCCGCGCGTGGTATCCGGTGCCGGCATCTGCCGGTGACCCATGCCTTCAACTCGCCCCTGATGGAGCCCATGGCGCCCAAGTTCGAGGCCGTGGCCCGCCGGGTGCCCGGTGGCGCCGCCCGGCTGCCGTTCTACTCGACCGTGTACGGCCGGCTTCTCACCGAGCCGCTGTACGCCTCGTACTGGACCGAACAGCTCACCGCGCCCATCCGGTTCGCCGACGCGGCCCGCAACATGCTGGCCCAGCAGAACCCCACGCACATCGTGGAGATCGGCCCGCGCCCGGTGCTCACCCCGTATCTGCGCCGGATGGGCAGCCCCGCCTGCATCCCCATGTGCCCGCGCCCGGACACCGACGCCGTCGATCTGGCCGGTGTGATCTCCGCCTTGGACGCCGGCCCGCTGGCCGCCGCACCGGCGGGGGCCTGAGTGTGACCGCCCTCATCGGACGGCCGCTGCCCGCCCTCGGGCCCTCGGGTCCCTGGGACCGGGTCGGGGAGGAACTGACAAGCACCGGAAGCGTCCTGGTGTACGGCACCATGCCGAGCTGGCTGCCGCGCGGCGAGGCCGACTCGGTGCGCCGCATCCTGGGCCGTGACTGGGGCCGCTACGAGAACCTGTCCCGGCAGGGGATGCGGGACCGTTTCGTGGCCTCCCGGCTGTTCCTGCGGTACACGGCAGCCGCGGTCCTCGACACCACCCCCGATCTCGTCGACCTCTCCTACCAGCCCGGTGGCCGCCCCTATGTGCGCGGCTGCGACCAGATCGACGTCAGCCTCAGCCACACCGAGGACATGATGGTCGTCGCCGTCACCCGCCGCGGGCGGGTGGGCGTCGACGTGGAGCGCGCCGACCGCAGGCTCGCCCACACCGGATCCGAGCTCCAGGCATGCACCCCGTACGAGAAGGAGCGGCTGGACGAGGGGGGTGAGGAGGCACGCAACGACACGATGGTGCGGCTGTGGACGCTCAAGGAGGCCTACAGCAAGGCACTCGGCCAGGGCCTGCGCTTCCGCTTCACCGAATTCGGCTTCGCCCTGAACGGGACGGCGACCCGGCTGGTGCGGCCCGACGGCACCCAGGCGGCCGGTGACGAATGGAGCTTCGGCACATTCCCGGTCGGGGAGCGCTATGTGGTGAGCGCTGCCGTCCATGACGCGGGCTTCGGGGACATGGCGGACCTGTCGGTGGCCACGATGCTGGACGAAGGGCTGTTCGACACCTTGCTGGGTCTCGCGGGGCCTGCGGATGCCGGGGTACTGGGGCCGGAGTCAGCAAACCGGGGGTCACGGGATCCAGCCGGCCTCCTCGGCGATCCGGATCGCGTCGATGCGGTTGCGGGCACCGAGCTTGGTGACGATCGTCGTGAGGTAGTTGCGGACGGTGCCCTTGGACAGGAACAGACACCCGGCGATCTCGGCGGCGTCCGCACCTTGGGCGGCGAGCCGTAGTACTTCCAGCTCCCTCGGCGACAGCGGGTTGTCCGGCGAGTCCCAGGCACTGAGGGCGAGTTGCGCGTCCACGACCCGGCGTCCGGCCGCCACCGCGCGTACCGCCTCGGCGAGCTGGTCGGGCGGCGAGTCCTTCAGCAGAAACCCGGTGACATGCACCGTGAGAGCGCGGCGCAGCGTGCCGGGACGGCCCAGGCTGGTGAGGATCAGCGTCCGGCAACTCGGTAGCTGTTCATGCAGTTCGGCCGCCGCGGTCAGTCCGTCGATGCCCGGCAGGTCGATGTCGATGATGGCCACGTCCGGTCTGGATTCGAGCGCGGCCTTCACGATGGCGTCCCCCCGGTCGACGGATGCCACGACTTCCAGATCGGGTTCCAGCTCCAGTAGTGCGACCAGCGCGCCGCGAATCATGTGCATGTCCTCGGCGAGAAGAATTCTCACGCACAGCATCAGTCCCCCCCGGGCGAATCAGGTCGTCGTTCTCAAGCGGCTGTCCTCTCGCCGGCGCGCGATCCGGTGTCCCGTGGCGCTTCGTCGTCTCCGGTCCGTGGCCGTGCGGGTGCGCACGCTTCGAGGTGGAAGCGGCCGTCATCGCGCAGTTCGGCGGTGAGTCGCCCGCCGATCTCCGTGAGGCGCTGCAGGAGGTTGTCCAGCCCGCTACTCGTCGGCCGTTCACGTGTCGAGGCTTGGTGGTGCTGTGCTCCGTCGTTGACGATGCCGAGCAGGATCGTTCCGTCGTCAATAGTGGCGGAGATACTGCACCTTTGTACCTTACTGTGTCGCAGTGCGTTGGTGACACCCTCACGGAGCGCGGTCGCGAGCACGGTGTCGACGATCGCGCGTCGCATGCCCCACAGTCGTGCGGAAGGCGCGGAGAACACGAACTGCACGATGAAGGCGATCACAGCCAACGCGATACCGACGGTGACGCGCAGCGGGGTCGGACCGCCCCACTGGAACAGGTTCGTGACGGTGACGGTCGAGTAGCAGAACAAGGCGAGGACGGTGATGGCCCTCGCCACCACGGGGGCGGGTAGATCCGGCCCCCGTCTGTTGCCCAGGCTTCCGATGGCCTCCGCGCTACCACCACCGAAGGCCGTCGACCGTTCTCTCAAGCGGCTACCCTCTCGCCGACGGGAGCTCCGGTGCCGTCGGCTTCGTCGTCTGCGGTCCGTGGCCGTGTGGGTGCGGACGCCTCGAGGTGGAAGTGGCCGTCTTCGCGCAGTTCGGCGGTGAGCCGTCCGCCGATCTCCGTGAAGCGCTGACGGAGGTTGTCGAGGCCGCTGCTCGCCGGCCCGTCCGGCGCCAGGGGCCTGCGGTGTTGTGCTCCGTCGTTGACCAGGCTGAGCAGCACGGATTCCCCGTCGACGGTGGCTGAGATGCTGCATCTTTGTGCCTTGCTGTGCCGCAGCATGTTGGTGACACCTTCACGGAGTGCGGTCGCGAGTACGGTGTCGACGACCGGATGGAGCCGCCCACAGGCGATGTCGACTTCGGCTTGGATCTCGGCGGCCGACAGGATCTCCGCGGCGGATTCGGCTTCGTCGCGCAGGGACATGTCGCGGTAGCCGCTGGAGACGAGGCGTACGTCGGCGAGTGCCTGGCGGGCGACGCGGAGCATGTCGGCGGTCTCCTCGCGGGCGTCTTCGGGACGCGTGTTGATCAGGCGGTGTATCAGCTCCCCTTTGAGGGCTATGGCGGAGAGGCTGTAGCCGAGCAGGTCGTGCAGGTCCCGGGCGAATCGCAGCCGTTCCTGGACGACCGCCATCCTGGCCATCTCAGCGCGCTGGGCGTGCAGTTCATACACGAGGTCGGTCATCCGGCTGAGACCGTAGATGACGATTCCACAGAGCACTCCGGCGATGAGGAAGTACACCATCTGGGCAACGGGTACCCCGTCCACGGTCGTCGAGTAGATCGGAACGCTGAGGACTATGGGGACGAACAGTGGCCAGGCCAGTCGCGCGGGAAGCGCCAGCAGCACAGACGCTGCCAGTGGCCCTTGCATACTGCCCCATGTGAGGCCGTACCAGAACAGCGGCAGAAAGGTCAGCAACGTCATGAAGACCAGCACAGCGACCTTGGCCCGCATGCTCCAGAAGCGTGCAGGGGGCGCGGAGAACACGAACTGCACGCTGAAGACGATCAGGATCAATACGATGCTGACCGTGAGGCGCAGTGTGGTCGGGTTGCCGTAGCGCAGCACGTTCAGGATGGTGGCAGTCGCGTAGCACAACAGGGCGAGAACGGTGATGGCCCGCGCCATTCTGGGAGCGGGCAGATCCGCCCAGTGCTTGCGCTCGGCGGTCTCCGCCTGGAGGCGGGCGGGATCCATCCCCTGGTCAGAAATGCCCTCGCTGGGTTTCCTACCTTTGATTGAATCCAGGACATTTCTTCGCGTGCGGTCCTGCATCGCAGCCTCCTCGGGGACTCGGCAGAACCGCATGCTAATGACGAAAGAGGGATGGTGCCCGCCCTGACCGACAACAGTCCGGGTTTCAGACGAAGAGGGAAACCGGGTTCAACTCCTCGTAGGGCGTGGCTCGATCGCACCACCCCATCTCCACCGGCACGTCGAAGAGCCGACCAGGTGCGAACCTCGTCCAGAAGTGGCGTAGACCGGGCACCACTACCTTGACCACCGGCAGCCCCACGTCGGGCCTGGTCTGGTCGAGTACCAGCAGTTCCATGCCCCGGGCCCGAACGGCGGATTCCGCCGCCGCGACGTCCGCCCGCAGATCCGCTCGGGGGGCATAGGCGTAGTCTCCGGGAGTCTTCGCGGACTGGCTGGGGTCGGGGAGCACATATGGCTGATTTTCGACCGTCGCCTTGCGCCACCACTCCAGCAACTCCGTTGGCATTCCCGGACTTCGAGGCAGCGGTTCACCCGGGCCGGCTTCCGGTGGCGGGAGTAGCTGGTACATCTCGGTCACAGCCCGACGGAGAGCCAGTCTGGGATCGAAATGGGCCCCGAAGCCGAAGGAGACCCTCTGCTCCGGTCCGTGGATACGGGACACTGCGGCCATGACGGGGATGCCGAAGTCCGCGGTGAGATCGAGCACCCAGAGCGAACGGCCTGTCTTCCCGTATGCCGACCGGGCCTTGGCGAGCCATGGCTCGCCGAAGGCGTCGAGGTCGACCGCGGGCCGCCGCAGCCGGTTGTACCACCACAGCGCGACTGCATCCCGCTCCACCAGTTCCAGGAAGCCCTGGACGACGGCGTCCTCCAGGCTCGCTCCCGCCGCGTTGCCGTTGGAGTCAGCCCATGGTGCGTGCTCGATGCCATCCGGGCCAGAGCCGAAGTACAGCATCGATGTCGGCAGCAGCCGGTGGCGTCCCTCGGTGAGCGACCACACCGGGGTCCACTCACGCGAAGCCTCCTCGTCGAAGGGCGGCGGCACCGCGTGCGTCGCCGAATGGCGCGCGTTCCAGCGGTCGCGGTCGCGGAACTGCCGGTCGGCGAAAAGTTGGACGGAGTTCGGGTGCACGGCCTCCCCGCCGAGCGCCCGGTACGAGTCCCGTATCACCGGCTCATCCCACTGACGGGTACCGCAGTAACGTTCCAGCGCTTCGCACAGCGCGCCCGCCTGCGCCTCCTCCGGGGTGATGCCTTTGCCGCCGCTGTGGGCGCGAAGCCCCGCAGCCGAATGGCCACGCCAGGCCAGATTTCGCCCGGACACCCAGCGGTTGAGCCCATCGGGCGTACCCGGTGACGGGCGCAGCGACGACACCACACCGGTGACCGGGTCGACCAGGTGCCGGTAGCGCGCGAGCACCTCGCCGGGTGGCAGAGCGCGGTGGTTGCTGCCGGTCTCCCCGGCCTTCGGTCTGGACGCCAGGGCCACGGGGCGGCACACCTGTCCAGCGACAAGTCCTGGGTCGCCGCACTCGGGGCACTGGGGACGCTGGGCCACCGGATGGTGGCGGCTGCGCAGGGTGCGGGTGTCCAGCACGCAAACCGCCCCCTGCCCCTCGTAGCGCATGCCGGCTGCCCACTTCAGCGTCTCCAGCACCGTCGTGTGCAGCCCCATCATCCGCACCGCCGTCAACGACGCCTCCGGCAGGGGCACCGGGCCTGGTAGCCCGAGGGCGTGCCGGACCGGTGCCTCGGAGGAACGGTGGCCGCGCAGCCGGTGCGCCAGACAGGACCAGCATGGCCCGCCGTCCATACCGAACACCGGCCCCACCCATACCTCGGGACCGCACGGGCGAGCCAGCAGCCACGGCCGCCCCGCCGCCCGGTACCCCGCGTCCACCTCCGTCAGCGCGGGGTCGAGGTAGTCGTCGCACAGCACCAGGCCGAAGGCGGCCGTGTCCACCGAAGCGGCCAGGGCCAGCCCGGCGGCCAGGCACTCAGCCCTGGCCGCCGCGCCGTCCGTCCGCCCCAGCGGCACCACCTGCACCGGGGTTGCGGCCACAGCCGCCGCGACACTGGGACCACCGATACCGGCGAGTTCCCAGTACGCCTCGGCGGCGGAGTCCGCACCCGGGTCCCGGTAGCCGATGAGATCGGCCCGGGCCAGCGCGGCGATCACCCGCCCAGCCTCGGCCGCAGTCACCGCCGACGATGCCTCGGCGATCACCGCGGGAAGCGTGCGCGTACCGTCGAGGAGCGGTGCCAGGGCGACGGCCTGCTGTCCCCGCAGCACCGTGGTGCCGCGCTCGGACAGCAGATACACCCCCTCCCCAGCCACCGTCTCCACTCGCAAGTGACGCTTGAAGCCCACCGGAAGCCCGGTGAGTTCCGGATCGGTGACAGTCACCAGCGCCCCACGGATCCGTCGCACCACGCCGTGATAGCCGCGGCCGTGTCGTCGAAGCTCTCCAGCATTACGCCCAGCGGGCCTTCCGCGTGCTCGGCCAGGTAGACCGGCTCCGCCGCCACCAGGCCGAACTCGGCGAGGACGGATACCGGGTCGATGGTGTAGCGCAGGGCCAGGTCGGGCTCCAGACCCGTCCGGGCGGTGAGCAGAGCCAGACGGTGGTCGTCGGGCTGCGTAGACGGGGACTTGCCGGGTACGAGCGTGGTCGAGCCGATCATGGGGTTCCCCTCCCGAGTCAGTCGCACGAGTTTTCGTCGACGTCCTGTGGCTCAGGATTGTGAAGTGTGGATCTCATGGAGGCCCAGTGCCCCGTTCACCATCGCGGTATGACATTTTCATGTCGACCTTCGTGAGCCGCTCACTGGGGCCACGACCGTTCCTGATGCGAGTCTCGACCCTCAGCAGTGCTCCGCCCCGAGTGCCGGAGCGTGAGACGGGGAATCGAGGCAAAGGGGAACGAACGATGGAGATCAATGTTCTGGGACCGCTCGCCGCCACCGAGCACGGTATCTCCGTGGTCCCCACCGCGGGCAAGCCGCGCCAGATCCTCGCGCTCCTCGCCCTGCAGTCCGACCGGGTGGTGACCGTACCGACCCTGATGGAGGAGATCTGGGGCGAGGAGATCCCGCGCAGCGCGGCGACCACCCTCCAGACGTACATCCTCCAGCTTCGCCGCAAGCTCGCCGCGGCGCTGGACGGCGATCCGCACCGGCAGGCCAAGGACGTGCTGGTCACCCAGCACGGCGGCTATCTGCTCCAGGTACAGCCGGGAACGGTGGACGCCGAGGAGTTCAGCCGGCTCGCCTCGTCCGGAAGGGACGCGCATGAGGCGGGCGACTACCACGCGGCGTCCGGACTGCTCGGCACCGCGCTGAAGATGTGGCGCGGACCCGCCCTGGTCGACGTCAGGGTCGGCAGTGTGCTCGAACTCGAAGTGCTGGGGCTCGAAGAGGACCGGATGGCGGCGCTGGAGCGGCGTATAGACGCCGATCTGCGCCTCGGCCGGCACACCGAGATCGTGCCCGAGCTGCGGGTGCTGGTGGCCAAGCACCCGATGCACGAGAACTTCTGCGCCCAGCTGATGACCGCCCTGCACCGCGCGGGCAGCGCCTGGCGGGCCCTGGAGTCGTACCAGCGGCTGCGCGGCACCCTCATCGACGAGCTCGGGCTCGAGCCGTCGCCCCGGCTCCAGCGGCTGCATCAGGCGATCCTGTCCTCCGACCCGGAACTGGACCTGAACGTGCCTGCCACCGGATGACCGGTCGCACGGCTTGCCGGCTGCCCACCGGGTGACTGCTCCACCGAGCTTCGAGGAACCGTTCCTACGTTCGGCCAATGACGATCCTTGACGAGCTCACGGTCATCCAGGCGGCCCCCGACCTGCGCCGCTCCACCGCCGAACTGCGCCGTCTCAAGGAAGAGGTGAGCCGCGGCCCCGACCCGGCCGCCACCCGACGGCAGCACGAGAAGAACAAGCTCACCGCCCATGAACGTCTCGAACTGCTCTTTGACGAAGGCACGTTCACGGAGATCGAGCCGCTGCGCCGGCACCGGGCCAGCGGCTTCGGCCTGGAGCACCGCAAGCCCCACGGCGACGGAGTCATCACCGGCTGGGGGCTGGTGCACGGCCGCACCGTCTTCGCCTACGCCCATGACTTCCGGGTGTTCGCCGGAGCGCTAGGCGAGGCCCACGCCGAGAAGGTCCACAAGGTCATGGACCTCGCCGAGGCCGCGGGGGCACCGCTCGTCAGCCTCAACGACGGCGCGGGCGCCCGTATCCAGGAAGGCGTCACCGCCCTCGCGGGCTACGGCGGCATCTTCCGCCGCAATGTCGCCGCATCCGGAGTCATCCCGCAGATCAGTGTGATGCTCGGACCCTGCGCGGGCGGCGCCGCCTACTCCCCGGCCCTCACCGACTTCGTCTTCATGGTCCGTGAGACCGCGCAGATGTTCATCACCGGACCCGACGTGGTCCAGGCCGTCACCGGCGAGCAGATCACCCACAACGGGCTCGGCGGTGCCGATGTGCACGCCACCACCTCCGGGGTCTGCCACTTCGCCCATGACGACGAGGCCACCTGCCTGGAGGACGTGCGCTTCCTGCTCGCCCTGCTGCCCGGGAACAACCGCGAGATGCCGCCCGCCGCCGCCTGCGACGACCCGGCCGACCGGCGCACCGACGCGCTCACCGAGCTGGTGCCGGCCGAGCCCGGCCGCTCGTACGACATCCGCAAGGTCATCGAGGAGGTCGTGGACGACGGCGAGTTCCTGGAGGTGCACGAGAGCTGGGCGCAGAACGTGGTGTGCGCGCTCGCCCGGCTCGACGGGCACCCGGTCGGCATCGTCGCCAACCAGCCCGCCTCACTCGCCGGGGTGCTCGACATCCACGCGTCGGAGAAGGCCGCCCGCTTCGTGTCCTTCTGCGACTCGTTCAACATCCCGCTCGTCACCCTGGTCGACGTACCCGGCTTCCTGCCCGGTGTCGACCAGGAGCACGGCGGCATCATCCGGCACGGCGCCAAGCTGCTGTACGCGTACTGCAACGCCACCGTGCCCCGGATCTCCCTCGTGCTGCGCAAGGCCTACGGCGGCGCGTACATCGTCATGGACTCCCGCTCCATCGGCGCCGACCTGTCCTTCGCCTGGCCCACCAACGAGATCGCCGTGATGGGCGCCGAAGGCGCCGCCAACGTCATCTTCCGGCGCGAGATAGCCGCCGCCGACGATCCCGAGGCGCTACGGGCCCAGCGCATCAAGGAGTACAAGTCCGAGCTCATGCACCCGTACTACGCGGCCGAACGCGGCCTCGTGGACGACGTCATCGACCCCGGCGACACCCGGCGCGTACTCATCCGGTCCCTCGCCATGCTGCGCGCCAAGCAGGCCGAAGTGCCGGCCCGCAAGCACGGAAATGTGCCGACGTAGTGCGCTTTCGCAGGGTCCACGGGCGCGCGAGCCACGGTCGAGAGCACACCCGTTCCATGGCTGGACCGAGCCCGGCGACAAGCCACGAGCGAGTCGCCGGACAGGTGCCCGGCCGGCCGGGGTGGGGAGGCCCTGACCCTGAACCGCCCCGGCCGCCGCATCGAGTGCAGCAGCGTCACGCAAGCGAAAGCGTCACGGACGAAGGGATGGACAGTGACCCCCACAGTTCCAGCCGGCTGGTGCGCGACGGCGCACCCGGCCCCGTCGAAGGCCAGGTAGACCATGCGCAGAGTCGCCATCACAGGCCTGGGCGTCGTGGCCCCGGGCGGGGTCGGTGTCAAGGAGTACTGGGACCTGCTCACGGCGGGACGCACCGCCACCCGCAGGATCTCCTTCTACGACCCGTCCCCGTTCCGCTCCCAGGTCGCCGCCGAGTGCGATTTCGACCCCCTGGCGGCGGGTCTGTCCCAGCAGGAGACCCGGCGTCTCGACCGGGCCGCCCAGTTCGCGGTGGTCTCCACCCGTGAGGCCATCGCCGACAGCGGGCTCGACGTCGGCACGCTCGACCCCGGCCGGATCGGCACCTCGCTGGGCAGCGCGGTCGGCTGCACCACCAGCCTGGAGCGGGAGTACGCCGTCGTCAGCGACGGCGGGCGCCTGTGGAACGTCGACCACGCCTACGCGGTACCCGAGCTGTACCGGCACTTCGTACCCAGCTCCATGGCCGCCGAAGTGGGCCAGGCGGCCGGGGCCGAAGGACCCGCCGCGGTGGTCTCCACCGGCTGCACCTCGGGACTCGACTCGCTCGGACACGCCGTCGAGCTCATCCGCGAAGGCACCGCCGACGTGATGATCGCGGGTGCCACCGAGGCACCCATCTCACCGATCACCTCGGCCTGCTTCGACGCCATCCACGCCACCACCCCCCGCAACGACACCCCGGAGAGCGCCTGCCGGCCTTTCGACAAGACCCGCAGCGGACTGGTGCTCGGCGAGGGGGCGGCGATCCTCGTCCTGGAGGAGCTGGAGAGCGCCAAGCGGCGCGGCGCCCACATCTACGCGGAGATCGCGGGATTCGCCTCCCGTTGCAACGCGTACCACATGACCGGTCTCAAGCCGGACGGGCGCGAGATGGCCGAGGCCATCGACGTGGCACTCGCGGAGGCCCGGCTCGCACCCGACACCATCGACTACATCAACGCCCACGGCTCCGGCACCAAGATGAACGACCGCCACGAGACCGGAGCGTTCAAGCGCAGCCTGGGGGACCACGCGTACCGCACCCCCGTCAGCTCCATCAAGTCCATGATCGGGCACTCGCTGGGCGCGATCGGCTCCCTCGAGATCGCCGCCTGCGCGCTGGCGATGGAGCACGGGGTGCTGCCTCCCACCGCGAACCTGCACGAGCCGGACCCCGAGCTCGACCTCGACTACATCCCGCTGACCGCCCGTGAGAAGCAGACCGACGTGGTCCTCAGCGTCGGCAGCGGCTTCGGCGGATTCCAGAGCGCCATGGTGCTGGCACGCCCGGAGAGGAGCGCCGCATGAGCAGGACCACCGTGGTGACCGGCCTGGGCGTGACCGCGCCCAACGGTCTGGGCACCGACGAGTACTGGAAGGCCACGGTGGCCGGGCAGTCCGGGCTCGGCGAGGTGACACGCTTCGACGCCTCCGGGTATCCCTCGCGGATCGCCGGCGAGGTCTCGGACTACAACGCCGAGGAGCACATCCCCAGTCGGCTGATGCCGCAGACCGACCATATGACTCGGCTCGCGCTGACCGCCGCGGACTGGGCACTCGCCGACGCCGGGATCGACACCAGCGAGATGCCCGAGTACGGCATCGGCGTCGTCACCTCGGCCTCCGGAGGGGCCGTCGAGTTCGGCCAGCGAGAGCTGGAGAACCTGTGGAGCAAGGGCAAGGAGTACGTCAGCGCGTACCAGTCCTTCGCCTGGTTCTACGCCGTCAACACCGGCCAGATCTCCATCCGGCACAAGCTGCGCGGCCCCAGCGGGGTGCTGCTCACCGAGCAGGCCGGCGGTATCGACTCCATCGGGCAGGCCCGCCGCCATATCCGCAAGGGCTTCCCGGCCGTGATCTCCGGCGGCGTCGACGCGGCCATCTGCCCCTGGGGCTGGGTGCCGCAGATCGCTTCCGGGCTGATGTCGACCGTAGACGACCCGGCTCGCGCGTATCTGCCGTTCTCGTCCGACGCGAGCGGCTACGTACCGGGTGAGGGCGGCGCGATCCTGCTGCTCGAAGACGCGGAGGCGGCCCGGGACCGGGGCGCCACCCATGTCTACGGGGAGATCGCCGGCTACGCGGCCACCCTCGACCCGGCTCCCGGCTCCGGCCGCCCGTCCGGTCTGCGCCGAGCGATCGAGAACGCCCTGGCCGACGCCGGGTGCACCAGCGCCGACATCGACGTGGTCTTCGCCGACGCGGCGGGGGTGCCCGAGCACGACCGGGCGGAGGCCGAGGCGCTCGCCGCCGTGTTCGGGCCGAACGCCGTCCCGGTCACCGCGCCCAAGACCATGACCGGACGCCTGCTGGCCGGCGGCGCCGCGCTGGACGCGGCCACCGCTCTGCTCGCCCTGCGGGACGGGGTCGTACCCCCCACCGTCCATGTGACGGCACCGGCTCCCGGACTCGGTATCGACCTGGTCACCGAGGCACGCGAGGCCGACCTGCGCGCCGCGCTGGTCGTCGCCCGGGGTCACGGCGGCTTCAACGCGGCGTTGGTCGTACGCCGTGCCTAGGCCGTGCCTGCCACATCCCGCCTGGCCCGCGACTCCCACCCACCTCACCACCAGCCCAGCCCAGCCCGACCGAGAGGACGTCCCATCATGAGCACCGGTATCACCACCACGACCACGACGATCACCGTCACCCTGGCCGACCTGACGCGCATGCTGCGTGAGAGCGCGGGCGAGGAGGAGGGCGTCGATCTGGACGGCGATGTCATCGACACCCCCTTCATGGACCTCGGTTACGACTCCCTCGCCCTGCTCCAGGTGATCGGCCAGATCCAGCGCGAGTACGGCATCGAGATCCCGGACGACGCCGTGGTCGACGCCGAGACCCCGAGGGCCCTGCTCGCCCTCATCAACGCGGACCAGACCGCCTGACCCGGGGCTCCAGGAAACGCGGGCCGGCCGCCCCCAACCCCCGCGGGGGGGGGGGGGCGCCCCCCCCCCACCCCCCCCCACCCCCCCCCCCCCCCCG
>NZ_JBHXFA010000086.1:13038-33055 GCF_042724175.1 Streptomyces sp. NPDC127084 | reverse complement strand
TGGCTCCATCACTACAATCACCACCGCCCCCACACCGCAACCGGCGGCAAACCACCCATCACCAGGTTGACCAACGTCCCTGGGCAGTACAGCTAGGTCCGCATCGCCAAGGACGGGACCTGGTGTGACTACCGCAGGAACGGGTCCACGGCCACCGCCACGAACAGCAGCGACACATAGGTGATCGACCAGTGGAAGAGGCGCATCTCCTTGAGCTTCCCGCCCGTGGCACCGGACTTCGCCCGGCTCTGGAGGGCGTGCGCCTCCCACAGCCACCAGCCGCCGGTGGCCAGCGCCACCGCCGTGTAGAACCAGCCGGTGTAGCCGAGCGGGGTGAGCAGCAGCGAGACCGCGACCATCACCCAGCTGTAGATGACGATCTGGCGGGCGACCACCCTGTTGGAGGCGATCACGGGGAGCATCGGCACGCCGACGCGGGCGTAGTCCTCCTTGACCTTCATCGACAGCGGCCAGTAGTGCGGCGGCGTCCAGAAGAAGATGACCAGGAAGAGGATGACCGCCGCCCATGACATCGAGTTGGTGACGGCGGACCAGCCGATGAGCACGGGCATGCAGCCCGCGATGCCGCCCCAGACGATGTTCTGCGCGGTACGCCGCTTCAGCAGCATCGTGTAGACGACGACATAGAAGAGGAGCGCGCCGAGCGCGAGCGCCGCGGACAGCCAGTTGACGAGCAGTCCGAACCAGAGGGTGGAGACCACCGCCAGGGTGAGGCCGAAGACCAGACCCTCACGGGGCGAGACCATCCCGGTGACCAGCGGACGCTGCGATGTGCGGTCCATCAGCGCGTCGATGTCGCGGTCGATGTACATGTTGAGCGCGTTGGCGCCGCCGGCGGAGAGATAGCCTCCGACGCAGGTCGCCACCACCAGCCAGAGGTCCGGTACCCCCTGGGCGGCCAGGAACATCACGGGGACCGTGGTGATCAGCAGCAGCTCGATGATCCGCGGCTTGGTGAGCGCCACGAATGCCTTGACGCGGGCCCCGAATGGCCGATGGCCCCTTGGACCGGTGGTCAAGACGGCCCCTGCGGGCCGGGACTCGACGGCCGTCACGCACACCCCTGACAGAGAATTCCCAGCGAGCCCACGAGGACGCCTCCCGCACCCGGTGGTTGCGGGGGCATGGACACCCGTGGAGGCTCGCGCGTACCACGCCACTCTAGACGTTGGCCGCATGCCGATCTTCGCGGGGGTGGGGTCGTGTTGAGCGGTCCGGGGCGATGCCGCGTATTCACCGATTGACGTGACCCGTCGACGTGACCTGAGACCGAACGAGGCGACCCGTCGACGTGACCGGACACCGAACCGGACACGAACCGATCACCGGAGCGGAGACCGCCGGTCATCGAGCCGAGCACCGACAGGAGGCGAAGTCCGGGCCGTGAGCGCACCCTGGCAGTGGCGGCACCGGAGGGAAGACCGGCGCTGTCCGAGGGGAGAGACGTGCTCTCGAAAGGACGCCCGCTGCTGCGAGGGTAGGCTCGACAACGCCCGGTACACCCGTTCAGTCACCGGGACCCGAACATGTGGAGAGGAGCCCTGACCCAGGGTGAGCACCAAGCCGACCACCACAGATCTCGAGTGGACCGCATTGGACCAGCGGGCCGTGGACACCGTCCGTGTCCTCGCCGCTGACGCCGTACAGAAGGTCGGCAACGGCCATCCCGGTACGGCCATGAGCCTGGCCCCCGCGGCGTACGTCCTCTTCCAGAAGCTGATGCGGCACGACCCCGCCGACGCGGACTGGACCGGCCGTGACCGGTTCGTCCTCTCCGCAGGCCACTCCAGCCTGACTCTCTACATCCAGCTCTACCTGGCCGGCTACGGCCTGGAGCTGGACGATCTGAAGGCGTTCCGCACCTGGGGCTCCAAGACCCCGGGGCACCCGGAGTACGGCCACACCGTCGGCGTCGAGACCACCACGGGGCCGCTGGGCCAGGGTGTCGCCAATGCCGTGGGAATGGCGATGGCCGCCCGTTACGAGCGCGGTCTGTTCGACCCGGACGCGGCGCCCGGCACCTCTCCGTTCGACCACACCATCTGGGCTATCGCGGGCGACGGCTGCCTCCAGGAGGGCATCTCCCACGAGGCGTCCGCGCTGGCCGGGCACCAGAAGCTGGGCAACCTGGTGCTGCTGTGGGACGACAACCACATCTCCATCGAGGGCGACACGGAGACCGCGGTCTCCGAGGACACCCTGAAGCGGTACGAGTCGTACGGCTGGCATGTGCAGCGTGTGGAGCAGCTGCCGAGCGGCGACCTGGACCCGGCCGGTCTGTACCGCGCGCTGAAGGCTGCTCAGGAGGAGACCGAGCGGCCTTCCTTCATCGCGGCCCGTTCGATCATCGCCTGGCCGGCCCCGAACGCCCAGAACACCGAGGCCTCGCACGGCTCGGCGCTCGGCGACGACGAGGTCGCGGCCACCAAGCGGGTACTCGGTTTCGACCCCGAGCAGACCTTCGAGGTCTCCGACGAGGTGATCGGGCACACCCGCAAGGCCCTGGACCGGGGCCGTGACGCGCGCGAGGAGTGGGAGAAGGGGTTCGCCGAGTGGCGGGCCGCCAACCCGGAGCGCGCCGCCGAGTTCGACCGAGTCCGCGCGGGCGAGCTGCCGGCCGGCTGGGAGGAGAAGCTCCCGGTGTTCGAGGCCGGCAAGGGCGTCGCGACCCGTGCCGCGTCCGGCAAGGTGCTCCAGGCTCTGGGCGGTGTCATCCCCGAGCTGTGGGGCGGCTCCGCAGACCTGGCCGGTTCGAACAACACCACCATCGACAACTCCTCGTCCTTCCTGCCGAAGGGCAACCCGCTGCCGGAGGCGAACCCCTACGGCCGGACGATCCACTTCGGCATCCGCGAGCACGCGATGGCGGCCGTGATGAACGGCATCACGCTGCACGGCAACACCCGCGTCTACGGCGGCACCTTCCTGGTGTTCTCCGACTACATGCGCAACGCGGTGCGGCTGTCCGCGCTGATGCACCTGCCGGTGACGTACGTCTGGACGCATGACTCGATCGGTCTGGGCGAGGACGGCCCGACCCACCAGCCCATCGAGCAGCTCGCCTCGCTGCGCGCGATCCCCGGTCTGTCCATCGTGCGCCCCGCCGACGCCAACGAGACGGCCATCGCCTGGCGGGAGATCCTGCGGCGCTGGACGAAGGAGTTCGGTGTGGGCACCCCGCACGGCCTGGCGCTGACCCGCCAGGGTGTGCCGACGTACGAGCCCAACGAGGACGCGGCCAAGGGCGGTTACGTCATGTTCGAGGCCGAGGGCCCGGACGGACAGGCCGCGGACGCCGAGGTGGTGCTGATCGCCACCGGCTCCGAGGTGCACCTCACGGTGGAGGCGCGCGAGCAGCTCCAGGCCGCGGGCACCCCGACCCGGGTGGTCTCGATGCCGTCCACCGAGTGGTTCGAGGAGCAGGAGCAGACGTACAAGGACAGCGTGCTGCCGCCGTCGCTGAAGGCCCGGGTCGCCGTCGAGGCCGGCGTCGGCCTGACCTGGCACCGGTACGTGGGCGACGCCGGGCGGATCGTCTCGCTGGAGCACTTCGGTGCGTCGGCGGACGGCAAGCTGCTGTTCCGCGAGTTCGGCTTCACCCCGGAGGCGGTGGCCGCCGCCGCCCGGGAATCGATCGACGCCGCCGGGCGCTGACGCCGGTATACGACCAGTAGGAGATGCAATTCCCATGACAGACGCACTCAAGCGCCTCTCCGACGAGGGCGTGGCGATCTGGCTCGACGACCTGTCGCGCAAGCGGATCACCTCCGGCAACCTCGCCGAGCTGATCGACCAGCAGCACGTGGTGGGTGTCACCACCAACCCGTCGATCTTCCAGAAGGCGATCTCGTCCGGTGACGGTTACGAGCAGCAGCTCGCCGACCTGGCGGTACGCAAGCTGACGGTCGAGGAAGCCCTGCGGATGATCACGACGGCCGACGTCCGGGACGCGGCCGACGTACTTCGTCCGGTGTTCGACGCCACCGGCGGGCAGGACGGCCGGGTGTCGATCGAGGTGGACCCGCGGCTCGCGCACAACACCGCGGCGACCATCGCGGAGGCCAAGCAGCTCGCCTGGCTGGTGGACCGTCCGAACACGTTCATCAAGATCCCGGCGACGAAGGCCGGTCTGCCGGCGATCACCGAGGTCATCGGGCAGGGCATCAGCGTCAACGTCACGCTGATCTTCTCGCTGGAGCGCTACCGCGAGGTGATGGACGCCTATCTCGCCGGCCTGGAGAAGGCGAAGGCCGCCGGACTCGACCTGTCGAAGATCCGTTCGGTGGCGTCGTTCTTCGTGTCCCGGGTGGACACCGAGATCGACAAGCGCCTCGACGCGCTCGGCACGGACGAGGCCAAGGAGCTGCGCGGCAAGGCGGCACTCGCCAACGCCCGCCTCGCCTACGAGGCTTACGAGGAGGTGTTCGCCTCCGCGCGCTGGACCGCGCTGGACAAGGCGGGCGCCAACAAGCAGCGTCCGCTGTGGGCCTCGACCGGCGTCAAGGACCCGGCTTACAAGGACACGCTGTACGTGGACGAGCTGGTCGCCACGGGCACGGTGAACACCATGCCGGAGGCCACACTCCAGGCGACGGCGGACCACGGGCAGATCACCGGTGACACGGTGCGCGGCACCTACGAGCAGTCGCGTGCCGAGCTCGACGCGCTCGCGAAGGTCGGGATCTCGTACGACGACGTGGTGCAGCTGCTCGAGGACGAGGGCGTCGAGAAGTTCGAGGCGGCCTGGAACGACCTGCTCAAGTCGACGCAGGCGGAGCTCGACCGCCTCGCGCCTTCGGAGGGCTGAGCATCTTGACTCCCGCACACGGAGCGAATCCGCTCCGTGACGCCCCCGACCGCCGGGCCGCCCCCCCGGGGCGGACGACAGCTTGCCGATCGCCCGCACTCCCTGCGCGAGTGCGCTGGTGATCAGCACCGGAGCGACGCCGGTCGACAGCGACCATCGCAGCGCCTCCAGAGCCTCTGCCGCCCGCCCCTCGACCGCACGGTCGGCGACGGTGAAGCTGGATGCCTCGGCGCGCCCCGTGTAGTAGCGCCCGACAACGGCCTCGTCGATCGTGCCATCGACGTCCGCCACGAGCTGTGCCACCGCGCTGGCGAGCTCGCGTAGGTCGCTGCCGATGGCGTCTACCAGCGTCTGGCAGGCTTCGGGCGTCGCCGACCGGCCGAGGCTCCGGAACTCGGACCGCACGAACGTCAGCCGCTCCGCCGGCTTGGTCGTCTTGGGGCAGGCGACCTCACGCGCTCCCGCCTTGCGCGCCGCGTCGAGCAGACCTTTCCCCTTCGCCCCGCCCGCGTGCAGCAGGACCAGCGTGATCTCCTCCACCGGCCCGTCGAGATACGCCTTGACGTCCTTGATCGTGTCCGTGGACAGATCCTGAGCGTCGCGTACGACGACGACCTTGCGCTCGGCGAAGAGCGAGGGGCTCGTCAGTTCGGCGAGGGTGCCGGGCTGGACCTGGTCCGGGCGGAGGTCGCGCACGTCGGTGTCGGCGTCGGCCGCTCTGGCTGCCGCGACGACCTGCCGCACGGCACGGTCCAGCAGCAGATCCTCCTGGCCCACGGCGATCGTGACCGGGGCGAGCGGGTCGTCGTTGGTGTTCTTCCTGGTGGCCATCGCCGACCAGCATCGCACGGGGCACCGACATCGCAGCGAGCCACCGATGCGCTGACGAGCCGGAGGCTACGACTCTTCGCGCCAGCCGTCCCAGTCCGCGACGAAACCATCCAGCTCGGCCGCGTCCAGACGCCCGTCAGGGTCCTCTACGACCACCAGCCACTGGGCGTCCTCGGCGTCGTCCTCGCCCGCCAGCGCGTCCCTGACCAGCTGGGGCTCGTCACGTACACCGAAGTGCTCACCTATGGCCTCGATAACCTCCTCGGCCGCGTCGCGGTCGGGCAGCACCAGCACATGTCTCACGTCGTCCACCGGAACATTGTGCCGCTCACCGGGAGCCGCGCCCGCCCACCTGCGGGACTTGGCGGAGCGCGACTCCGAAGTGATCCCGGTAGGCGGCCAGCACCTCGGCGTCGTTCCCGAGCTGCCGCTCCTCGCGCACCCCGTGCACCGTCGTCACCAGCTTCCGGCCGGTCAGTGTGATCCGCCCGTCCTCGGTGAGCAGGGAGCAGACGAGGGACTGGGTGAAGTGCGAGGCGGGTGAGGTGCGGTGGTACCAGGCACCGGCTGCGAAGTCGGTCAGCACACGCGGCCGCGGGTCCACCCGGAACTGCGGCTTGCCGTCCCGCAGCACGTCGAGATCGCCATCGGGTGCCTCGGCGACCCGGAAGGTGCCTGCAGGGTCCGGCTGGTCGCCGCGTTCCTCCACCAGCAGGGGATACCGACTGTGGTCGCCGAACCCGACATCCGCGAACCAGGGCCCGCTGCCGTCCTCGGTCTCGACGCGCAGCGTGAGATGGTCGTAGGGAATCCCCAGCCGGCCGTCCTTTCCGAACGTCCGGGCCTGGAGCAGGGTGACCCCGAAGCCCAGAGCGCTCAGCAACACCGCGAAGGCTCCGTTGAGTTCGTAGCAGAAGCCGCCCCGCTGGGCCTGCACCACCTTGTCCAGGAGGGGCTTGTCCTCCAGGACGATGTCCTCGCCCAGATGCATCGAGAGGTTCTCGAAGGGCACTGCGAGCAGGTGCCGGTGCTGTAGCCCGCGCAGAGCCCCGGCGTCCAGCCGCTCGGGGCGAGTGGCTCCGATACGGCGGAGATAGGCGTCGATGGTCTCCGGCGGCGTCGGCTGGGTCGTGTCCATGGAGCCAGTCTCGCCACCGGCCCACCCGTACGCCATGCACTGTTGGTCCTAGGCAGGGTCCTGGGTCCGTCGGACCAGACCGGTATCGGGCCCTCGCCGGAAGTGGCACACCAGGTGGGCCGCCTAGCTTGTGCGCCATGACGAGCACAGAGCCGGCACGCAGTCGGAGCCAGCGCCGGCAGGATGTCCTGAAGCGGCTCGCAGACGACGAGGACGCCTGGGTCGCCACGGCCTCGCCGTCCGATGATCCCTGCCTCGTACCGCTGTCGTTCGTATGGGAGCGCGGCACCCTGCTGATGGCCACACGCCGGGCCAACCCGACCGCGGTCAACGTGAGACTCCAGGGACGAGCCGTGGTGACCATCGGCCGTACCAGGGACGTGGTCCACGTCGAGGCCACCGGGGATCTCGTCGAAGGCCGCGATCTCGCGAAGGAGTCGGCCGACGCGTTCGCGGCGAAGCTCGACTGGGACCCACGGGACCGGGAGTCTTGGGTGTACATCAGATTCACTCCTGTCGTGGTGAAGGCCTGGCGCGAGGTGAACGAGCTGCCGGAACGACTGCTCATGCGCGAAGGCCGGTGGCTGGACTAGGTCCTGTCCGGGCCACGCAGCACTGCGCGCAGCTTCCTGCCCGCGCCGGTCACGGCGATCGCCCCGTCCTCGTCCGTACGGAGCACGGTGGCGCCGTTGGCCCGCAGAGCACTGATCGTGCGTGCTGAGGGGTGCCCGTAGCGGTTGTCCCTGCCGCAGCTGATGAGTGCGAGGCGCGGCCGGGCTCCCGCCAGCAGACCGGCGTGCTGAAAGGCGGAGCCGTGATGGGCGACCTTGAGGACATCCGTCGGGGGAAGGTCGGGGAGCCCGCGTATGAGCCGTCGTTGAGCGGGCGGTTCCAGATCGCCGAGCAGGAGCAGCGAGGGGCCATCGGCTGCCCGTACATACAAGGCGACGCTGGCGTCATTGGGCCCGTCCGGCGGAGGCCCGGGGGCTGCGGGCGGCCACAGCACGCGCCAGTCCAGCCGTCCCAACCTGCGCCGCTCCCCCGGTACCGCGTGCACCAGCGGCACCCCTTCCCGAGCGGAAGTGCGCCGGACGAACGCCGCCTGGTCCGCGGGCTCTTCATAGGGCGTGGTCTGCACCATGCCGACAGACCTGCCGCGGAGGACCCCGGCCAGCCCCGCGACATGGTCGGCGTGAAAGTGCGTCAGCAGTAGAAGCGGGATCCGGGTGATGCCCAGCTCGATCAGACACCGGTCGGCCAGTTTCGGATCCGGACCGGCGTCCACGACCACGGCCGTGCCCCTGCCGGCGGCGATCACGGTGGCATCGCCCTGGCCCACGTCGCACATCGCGAACGCCCAGTCCGACGGTGGCCACCCCGTGACCATCCTGGTCAGCGGGGCGGGCCTGACCACCGCGAGCACCATCATCAGGGCGCAGGCCCAGAGGGCCCAGGCGCGGCGGGCCAGCACCCGGACCGCCAGGACCGCCAGTCCACCCACCGCCGCGAGCAGAAGCCCGCCCCGCCACCCTCCGGGCCAGTCGATCTCGGCTCCGGGGAGTGCCGCGCCGAGGCGGGCGACACCCGCGATCCACTCGGCGGGTACTCCGGCGCACCAGGCCAGTCCCTCCGCGACCGGTATGGCCACCGGAGCCATGGCGAGCGTGGCGAAACCGAGGACCGTGGCGGGCGCGACAGCGAGCTCGGCCAGCAGGTTGCAGGGGATCGCCACCAGGCTGACGCGGGCCGCGAAAACCACCGCGACCGGAGCGCAGAGCAACTGTGCCGCGCCGGCGGCGGCGAGCGCCTCCGCGAGCCGCCCGGGCAGTCCCCGGCGGCGCAGGGCGTCGCTCCAGCGCGGGGCGATGGTGAGCAGCGCCCCCGTGGCGAGCACGGAGAGCAGGAAGCCGTAGGTGCGGGCGAGCCTCGGGTCGTAGAGCACCAGCAGCAGTACGGCTGCGGCCAGCGCTGGGATCAGCGATCGTCGGCGGCCGGTGCCGATGGCGAGCAGCGAGATAAGCCCGCAGACCGCCGCCCGCAGCACGCTGGGCTCCGGTCGGCACACGACGACGAACCCGAGGGTGAGCACCGCGCCGGTCAGGGCCGTCGTCCGCAGGGACAGCCCGAGTCGTGGGGCGAGGCCTCCGCGCTCCGCCAGGAGCGCTCTGCCGGGCGGCCCGACGAGCACGCACAGCACCAGAGTGAGGTTGCTTCCTGAAACGGCCAGAAGATGTGTGAGGTCGGTGGCCGTGAAGGCGTCGTGCAGTTCGGATCCGATCCGCGAGGTGTCTCCGACGACAAGCCCGGGGAGCAGTGCGCGGGCGTCCGGACCGAGCCCGTCGGTCGCGCGGCGGAGCCCGGCGCGCAGCGTCCCCGCCGTGTGCTGGATCGCGGACGGCTGAGCGGTGACCACGGGCGGTCCAGGGGCCCGTACCCTCAGGACCGCGGCGTACCTCCCGTCGCCGCCGTCCGGCGGCTCCGCGCGGGCCGCCAGCCGGAGTCGTGTCGAGGGCAGCAGGCGCAGCCACTGGGCAGCGGACGGTCCCGGTCTGGTGATGACCAGGACCGGTGCCCGTGTCGCCACCGCTGTTCCGTCCGGCCCGATGACCCTGGTGGTCTCCGCGTCCAGCGCGATGGTTTGTTCCGCTGTATGGGGCGTCTGGACCCGGGGGCGGATCGTGCGCGGATCACCGGCGACCGTCACCTCGGCCGTGAGCCGGTCGTACCGGCCCGCCGCTTCCGGAACGGGCCCCCGGTGAAGGTCGGCCCCGCGCAGGCCGCCTGCCGCCGCCCCCGCCGCAGCGCACACCAGGACGGCGGCAGCCGCCACCCGGTTCCCGGAGATGCCGGAAATCCGCGGCGTCCGGGCCCGTACGGCGGCCAGGCACACCGGGACAATGAGCAGTCCCGCCACTGTTAGGCACAGCACGGCCACGGTCCCCGGCCAGGGTGGGCGTGCTGTGAGGCTGGCAGCCGCGGCTCCCCAGGTGGCGAGCGCGGGAAGGACCAGCCGGAGATCGACCGGGCCCGACCGCTCCGGGTCTGCCGCTACGGCGGGGCGTGTCACGGCCGCACCAGGGCGCTCAGCTCCGCGAACCTGCGGTCACCGATCCCCTTGACCTCGCGGAGCTCGTCCACAGAGCGGAAGCCGGCGTGCTCGGTGCGGTAGTCGACGATGTGCTGGGCGAGTACCGGACCGACTCCCGGCAGTCTGTCGAGCTGCGCAACGGTCGCGGAATTCAGGCTGAGCGGAACCGCGCCGGGTCCGCCCGGAGTGCCCGCGTCGGCCACGCCCGGCTGACCGGCGGTGGGCACGCCAGGTGGTGGGGTTGCACCGACGACCACCTGCTCACCGTCGATGAGGACACGGGCACGGTTCAGCCCGGTGAGGTCGGTACCGGACTTCACACCGCCCGCCGCACGCAGCGCGTCGGCCACCCGCGAACCAGCGGGTAGTTGGAGCACTCCCGGTCTGTGCACCTTGCCGCTGACGTCGACCACGATCCGCGGCGCGTCGCCGCTCCCGGGGGCGGGCCGAATGCCGCGGGACAATCTGGGCTCCAGGCTCTGGAGCACTGGCAGGGTGGTGCGGCTGTCCCCGACGAGCTGCGGCGCGTGCACCGTTTCCGGCCGCCCGATCCAGAAGTGGTGGGCGGCGAAGCCCATCGCGGCCACGAGAGCGATCACGAGCGCCGCGAGCGCTCTCGGCTCCAGCCCGCATCGGAGCCGGATCCACAGCGGCAGCCGCTGCCGCAGGGCATGCCGCCTTCGTACGCCCGTCTGTGCCGCAGGCCTTGCTGTCGATGGTTCGGCTTCGGCGGGTTCCTGTGTCGGATGGGCGCCAGGTGTCCTGGCCACGGGCGGCAGGGCTTCCGCCGAGGACACCTCAGGCCGAGTGAACAGCGCCTCCGCTCGCCGGCGCACCGCAGCCGCTGGGGCCGGGGCCGGGGCCGGGGAACCGACCGGGCCGAGGAAGGCCGCTGACGCGGGATCTACTGAGCCGAAGTCAGCCGCATACCGGGGCTTCGGCACCGCAGCGGCCGGCGCGACGGACCGCGCCGTCCGCACGGGCACCGGCGGGCGCCCGGTGCGCCATCGGTGCCGACTGCCGCGGACCCGGCCGTCCGAACCCGGGGCGCGGCCCGGGCCGCTGGTCGCGGAACGTGATCGCTGTGTCATGCCACCTGACGGTAGGCACATCCGCGGATCCCCGCCGAGCGGCCTCAAATCCGGTGGACAAGCGGTCCGTTGTGGATAACTCCGCCACTCGTACGGGCGAACTACCGGGGTGAGACCACTGCCCCCAGCAAACCCGGCCCGGTATGTGCGCCGATCACCGCCCCGACTTCGCTGACGTGAAGCTCGGCGAGGTTCGGCACCCGCTCCCGAAGCCGCTCCGCGAGCGCCGATGCCCTTTCCGGAGCGGCGAGGTGGTGCACCGCGATGTCCACATGCCCCGTGCCGGCTCGTTCGGCCGCGATCTCCTCAAGACGAGCGATCGCCCTGGACGCCGTACGGACTTTCTCCAGCAGTTCGATCCTGCCGCCGTCGAGCTGGAGCAGCGGCTTCACCGCCAGAGCCGAGCCGAGCAGCGCCTGCGCGGCGCCGATGCGGCCTCCTCGGCGCAGGTATTCGAGGGTGTCGACGTAGAAGTGGGCCGATGTGGCCGCCGCGCGCTTCTCGGCGGCCGCCACGGCCTCGTCCAGTGTGCCGCCCGCGTCTGCGGCATCCGCTGCCGCGAGGGCGCAGAAGCCGAGGGCCATCGCCACCATGCGGGTGTCCACCACCCGCACCGGGACGGGGGCGTCACGCGCTGCCAGCACCGCGGCGTCGTAGGTCCCGGAGAATTCGGAGGACAGATGCAGAGAAACGATTCCGGTCGCCCCGGCCTCAGCCGTGGCGCGGTAGGCGGCGGCGAATGTCTCCGGACTCGGCCGCGAAGTCGTCACCGGTCGCCGTTTCTGCAGGGCGAGGGCAAGTGATCGCGCCGAGAGTTCGGTGCCGTCTTCAAGCGCCTGGTCACCGAGGACCACGGTCAGTGGTACCGCCGTGATGCGGTGCCGCTCCATCGTCTGCGGCGGCAGGTAGGCCGTGGAATCGGTGACGATCGCGACATGGCGGGACATGAGCGGGAGGTTACCCGCAGGGGACGCCGCGTGGCAGCCCGACCCCGCCCAGCCCCGCCGTTCTACTCCGCGAATCCTGGGGGCCGCCGGTCGTCTTCGAGGGACGGTCCGCGGCTCTGTCCGGGCTTGGCGAGTCGGGCTGTACGCCGGATCATGTCTCCCGGTTCCGCCACCGGAGACCTCACGGTCGCTGTGGAGAGGGCACAGGCGCAGCGGCAGCCGGGCACCGGTCACCCGGAGAAGGCGTAGTCCCGAGCCAGCCGGGGTCGGCCCGTCGAGACGCCCGGCCCGGCATGGAGTCTCCCCAGTCCCTTCGGACCAAGAGCCCTTAGTTCGTCGCCTCCGGACGCGGAGACTTCTGCCATGAGTACGGCTGCTGCCTCGGATCCCGCCCCGTGAGCGCCTGCGGAGGCTGCTCGCCGCCGTCCGCGCCCCGGTGGTCGGCCGGCTCCTGTCGCGCCGCGCCCGGGTCAGGCGCGGACGCCCGCGGCTCGGCAGCAGTATCGGCCAGGTCCACCACCGACCAGTCCGGTTCCGTCCGTGACCAGTCGCGCAGTGCGCCCGCCTCCACGTCGATCTGTGCGCTCAGCGCGGCCAGATCCTCCGCTGCGAACGCCTGGGCACGATCCCTGGCGGCCCAGCGGAGCGCGTCCGCCGAGTCCGTGATCTGCTTTACGCGCTCGCGCAGCTCGGGCAGCTGGCGCGTGACGCGGTTCCGGTCAGGCTCCCGCTCCAGTCGGCGAAGCTGGTCGTCCAGCTCATGACCATGCGCGCTCAGCCGCTGGAAGAGCCCGATCGACTCCTTCAAGGAGGCGTCCTCGGCCACCCCCGCGTGCAGCGCGTCCTGGGTGGCCTTCATCGAAGTGCGCAGCCGCAGCCGCAGCTGGGCCAGCTCACCGGCGACACCGACTTGCCCGAGACTCCTCGCACGGAGCGTGGTGTCCTCCACCGTGCGCCTGGCCTGGCTGATCGTACGGTCCACGCCCCGCTTGGCCGCGCCGACCGCCTTCACGCTCACGTACACCCCGAGCGCCACGAAAGCGACGAAGAGCAGCGCCAGGATGACGATGACTTCCAGCACGAGACGCCCTCCGGTTCGTATGCGGTGTGTACTCCCAAGGTAAACGGAGAGGGCAGGCCGGGGGTTCCATGGGAACCCCCAACCTGCCCTTAGGGGATACTCCAGGGTCCTCGCGGACCCGCCGGGGCCTAAGCGGTGACGATGTTCACCAGCTTCGGTGCCCGCACGATCACCTTGCGGATCCCGGCACCGTCCAGGGCCGCGACCACGGCTTCATGCCCCATCGCCAGGGCCTCCAGGTCCGCGTCCGTGATCGACGGCGGGACCTCGATGCGCGCCTTGACCTTGCCCTTGATCTGCACCACGCAGGTGACCGCCTCGTCCACCGCGTAAGCGGGGTCGGCGAGCGGGAAGTCCTGGTGGACCACGGACTCGGTGTGCCCCAGGCGGTGCCACAGCTCTTCCGCGATATGCGGGGCCAGCGGAGCGACCAGCAGGACCAGCCGTTCCGCGACCGACCGCGCCACGGGGCCGCCCGTCTTGGTCAGGTGGTTGTTCAGCTCGGTGATCTTCGCGATGGCGGTGTTGAAGCGCAGCGCCGCCATGTCCTGAGTGACGCCGTCGATCGCCTTGTGCAGCGCGCGCAGCGTCGTCTCGTCGGGCTCGGCGTCCACGACGGTGACCTCGCCGGTCGCCTCGTCCACGACATTGCGCCACAGACGCTGGAGCAGCCTGTACTGACCGACGACGGCACGCGTGTCCCACGGCCGGGAGACGTCCAGCGGCCCCATCGCCATCTCGTACAAGCGCAGGGTGTCCGCGCCGTACTCCGCGGCGATCTCGTCCGGGGTGACGGCGTTCTTCAGCGACTTGCCCATCTTGCCCAGCTCGCGCTTGACGGGCTCACCGTCGAAGAAGAACTTCCCGTCCCGCTCCTCGACCTCCGCGGCCGGCACCGGGAAGCCGCGGCTGTCCCGGTAGACGTACGCCTGGATCATGCCCTGGTTGAACAGCTTGTGGAACGGCTCGACGGACGAGACGTGTCCCAGGTCGAACAGCACCTTGGACCAGAAGCGCGCGTACAGCAGGTGCAGCACGGCGTGCTCGGCACCGCCGACGTACAGGTCGACGCCGCCGTGCGGCTGTCCTTCGCGCGGGCCCATCCAGTACTGCTCGATCGCCGGGTCGACCAGCCGCTGCTCGTTGTGCGGGTCCAGGTAGCGCAGCTCGTACCAGCAGGAACCCGCCCAGTTGGGCATGGTGTTGGTCTCGCGGCGGTAGCGCTTGACCCCTTCGCCCCGGCCCAGGTCCAGCTCGACCTCGACCCATTCCTCGTTCCGCGACAGCGGGGTCTCGGGCTGGGTGTCGGCGTCGTCGGGCTCGAACGTCCGCGGCGCGTAGTCGTCGACCTCGGGCAGTTCCAGGGGCAGCATCGACTCGGGCAGCGCGTGGGCGACCCCGTCCTCGTCGTAGACGATGGGGAACGGCTCGCCCCAGTAGCGCTGACGGCTGAACAGCCAGTCACGCAGTCGGAAGTTGATGGTCCCCTCGCCGATGCCGCGATCAGTCAGCCAAGCGATGATCTTGGACTTGGCCTCGGCGACGCCCAGGCCATCCAGCGAGATCTCGTCGTTCGAGGAGTTGACGGCCGGGCCCTGGCCGGTGAAGGCCTCGCCCTCCCAGCCGTCCGGCGGCTGCACGGTCCGGATGATCGGCAGGCCGAAGGCTTCGGCGAACTCCCAGTCGCGCTCGTCCTGGCCGGGTACGGCCATGATGGCGCCGGTGCCGTAGCCCATCAGCACGTAGTCGGCGACGAAGACCGGGGTCCGGGTGCCCGTGACGGGGTTCAGGGCGTACGCGCCGCTGAAGACACCCGTCTTGTCCTTGTGTTCGGTCTGGCGCTCGACATCGCTCTTGGACTGGGCCTGCTTGCGGTACGCGGCGACGGCTTCGGCCGGCGTCGCGGCACCGCCCGTCCACAGCCCCCTGACGTCCTGTGGGATGTCCTGGGGCCACTCGGCGGGCAGGATCGTGTCGATCAGGCCGTGCTCGGGCGCCAGCACCATGTAGGTCGCACCGAACAGGGTGTCGGGGCGGGTGGTGAAGACCGTGACCGGCGAGCCGTCGTGGCCTTCAACGGCGAAGTCGACGCGCGCGCCCTCGCTGCGGCCGATCCAGTTGCGCTGCTGGAGCTTGATGGCCTCGGGCCAGTCCAGCGCGTCCAGGTCGTCCAGCAACCGGTCGGCGTAGGCGGTGATGCGCATGTTCCACTGGCGCAGGTTGGCCTTGAAGACGGGGAAGTTGCCGCGCTCGGAGCGGCCGTCGGCGGTGACCTCCTCGTTGGCCAGCACGGTGCCCAGACCGGGACACCAGTTGACCGGGGCGTTCGACGCGTACGCCAGGCGGTACTGGCTCAGGACGTCGGCGCGCTCGACGGTGCTCAGTTCGTTCCAGGGGCTTCCGGACGGAGTGGTGCGCTCGCCGCTCTCGAACTCCGCCACCAGGTCCGCGATCGGGCGGGCCTTCTTCGCGTCCTGGTCGTACCAGGATTCGAAGATCTGGGTGAAGATCCACTGGGTCCACTTGTAGTAGTCCGGGTCGATCGTCGCGAACGACCGGCGCTTGTCGTGGCCCAGGCCCAGTCGGCGCAGCTGGACCTTCATGTTCTCGATGTTGGCCTCGGTGGAGACCCGCGGGTGCGTACCGGTCTGGACTGCGTACTGCTCGGCGGGCAGGCCGAAGGCGTCGAAGCCCAGGGTGTGCAGGACGTTGTGACCGGTCATCCGCTGGTGGCGGGCGTAGACGTCGGTGGCGATGTAGCCGAGGGGGTGACCGACGTGCAGACCCGCACCCGAGGGATACGGGAACATGTCCATGATGAACTTCTTGGGGCGGGCGGCGACCGCCGGGTCCCCGGCCAGGTCACCGCTCGGGTTGGGCGCCTCATACGTGCCGTCGGCGTCCCAGAAGTCCTGCCAGCGTGCCTCGATATCGGCGGCCATGGCCGCCGTATAGCGGTGCGGTGCGGCTACCTCGGCGGCACCCGTGTTGGTCTCGGTCATGATCCCTTAAAGCTCCATCGATCGTCTCTGCCGGCGGTCCCGGAACGGGCTGTGCCCACAAACAAAAGAACCCCTCACACAGGAGGGGACGCCGCGCCGACTCCGACCGGATGAGTCACCGGTCGGGACTGGTCAGCGCGGCCCGCTAAGCAGACGGCGTACGGCACGCATGGCGTCAGGGTACCGCAGGGTGCGTACCCGGCGTGGAGGTGAATCCGGGAGGCGCATCGGGCGCCAGGAACACGCAGCGTTCGCCCGTGCACCTGCGGTGATCGTGATCTCGCCATCCGGGGAACGTGATTCCGGCCACCCTCAAGTCGACTTGCGGGCGGTTTCGGGCCTCGAGTTACTCGGCGTATCGACCTGTTCCGGGGCAACCCCAGAGTCAGTTGCCGGTCGGACTGACCATTAAACGAGCAAAGTGCGTACTGCTTGGTATGGCTCGACCTAGCATGCGATCCACGGGACCGCTTTCCCGCACCATCGGAGTCGCCCCCATGAACCCACGTAGCAAGATCCGCTCATCGCCCGGCCAAGACCCGGGACTCAGCCGCCAGGTGCAGGGCGGACTGATTGTGGCCGCTCTTGTCATCCTCCCCGTGATCGCCATCACCGGCAGCGACAGCTTCCGCGCCGCGCTCGACTTCGCCTCCGGTGTCCTCTCGCTGGTGTCGCTGTCCGCCTCGGTCGCCTGGGGCCTCCTCGCCACGGACCGGCTGCTCCTGAACACGCGCCAGCGGCTGCTGGCCCAGGGGATCCACCGCGGCACCGCGACCGCCTCGCTCGGTTTCCTGCTGCTGCACGCCGCCGTCAAGGTTTCGCTCGGCCATGTGTCACTGATAGGCGCGCTCGTACCGTTCGGTCTCGGTGTCACAGGAACCTCCGCCCTCATCGGCTTCGGTTCGCTCGCCGGCCTGCTGATGGTCGTCGCCGCGTCCACAGGAGCCGCGCGCAGCGCGCTCGCCGGAAACGTCCAGCTCGCGGCGCGTTGGCGGGCCCTGCACATGCTCGCCTACCCCGCCTGGTGCTTCGCACTCGTGCACGGTCTCTACGCGGGTCGCCCCGCCGCCGCCTGGGTGACCGCGATGTACTGCCTGGCGCTCGCCGGTGTGGTCGGGATCGTCGCCCTGCGGCTGCTGCCGCGTCAGACCCAGCGGCAGGTGGCGGAGCGCATCGTGGCCCTGATGGGGGGCGACCGCCCGGCGGCCGAAGCCCCCGAGGCGGCCCTGCGCGACCTCTCCACCTCACCGCTGCCGGGCACCGCCGGGAGCGGGCCGGGGGCGGAGTTCGAGCGCGAGTTCCCGCGCCGCCGCCCGGAGGGCCTGGACGATGCGCTGGGCAGGCCCGCCGCCCAGCCTCTGGGATCACCGCTCACCGCCGCCCTCGGCCAGCCGCTCGCGCCACCGCGCGGAGACGCCCCGCGCATTCCCGCGCCCTCTCCCGCTCTGTACGAAGCGACGCCATCGGGATCCCTGTCGGCCGACGCCGGCATGGCCTCCGCCGAGTCCTTCCTGGGCGGCATCCCGGCGGCCCGCGGCCCGCTGCCCTCTGAGGGACCGGGTACGGGGATATCTGCCGCCTACCGTGCCGTCTCCCTGGCCGCCGACGGACCGGCTCGCACCACGGGCACCGCCGCGTCGGGACCGTCCGGCGACGTCCCCTTCGCCGAGCGGGTCCCGATGACCGAGGAACTGCCCATCGTCAACGAGTCCGGACCGCGGCCCGAGTCATGGCCGACCCCGTCTCCAGCGCCGCCCGGCCAGGCCTTCGCCCCACCGGCCCCCGCCACCCGCTACGAGACGGCCGACGCCGCACCGTACGACACCGGCTCCATACCCGCGTACGACACCGGGACCGGTTCCATACCGGCCTACGGCACCGGGTCCGGTACGGGTTCGGTGCCGACGTATGACACCGGCGGCATCCCGACGTACGACACCGGCTCCATGCCCACCTACAACACGGGTTCGACCCCCGCTTACGAGACCGGTGGGATCCCGGCATACGGCAGCGGCAGCGGCGGTGCGGCCACGTACGACACCGGCGGCATCCCGGCATACGAGACGGGTGCCACGCCGCAGTACACCGACCCCTATGGCGCCGCTTCCGCCTACGGGAGCGGGAGCGGAATCGGGGGCGGTGGCTACGCCGACCCGTCCGCGCCCCGCACGTCGCTGGACGACACGCAACAAGCCCCCGGCCCGCTGTACCCGCCCACGGCCGGGGAGCCCTGGAACACACCCGCAGGAGAACGACCGTGAACGCCCCTCTCCCCGATGTCCCCGAAGTCCGTGTCGTCGGCCTCCCCCAACTGACGCAGGGCTTCGACCTGGTCGAGCGCCTCGACCTCCAGATGCACCTGAAGGTGCACGGTCCGCTCGAACCCATGACCGGGGAGCGGCTGGCTCAGCTGGCCGAGAACATATCCCTGCGCGGCCGCGGCGGCGCGGGGTTCCCGTTCCATCAGAAGCTCCGTGCTGTGGCCAAGGCGGCCATCCGGCGAGGTGTGCGGCCCGTCGTGGTGATCAACGCCAGCGAGGACGAGCCTGCGTGCCGCAAGGACACGGTGATGGTCAACCGGGCGCCCCACCTGATCCTGGACGGCGCCCTGCTCGCCGCCGAGGCGCTCGGCGCCCGGACTCTGGTCGTGGCGGTGACCCGCAACTCCACCGAGGTCTCGATGCGTGCCGCGCTCGCCGAGCGGGGGCTGTCGGATCGGCGCGGCCAGGCACTGCGCGCGCGGGTGCAGCGCAACCCCGAGCGCATGGTCTCCGGCGAGGCCTCAGCGATCATCCGGGCGATCAACGGCGGTCCAGCGCTCCCCCCTGGCAGGCGTGAGCGCGCCGCCGAGTCCGGTGTGGGCGGCGCGCCGACGCTGCTGTCGAACGCCGAGACCTTCGCGCAGCTCGCCGTGGCCGCCCGCGTCGGCGCCCGCCGCTACTGCCACTCGGGCTTGGAGAGCGAACCGGGCACCGTGATGCTGACGGTGTCCGGGGCAGTCGCACGCCCCATGGTGCTGGAGGTGCCGACGGGTGTGCCGTTGCGCTATGTGCTTCAGCTCGCGGGCGCTCCGCCGGTCCCCCAGGGTGTGCTGACCGGTGGTTACCACGGCAACTGGATCGACGCCGCCGCCACGCATGACGCGGTGATCTCGCGGGAGTCGCTGGCCAACGTGGGGGGTGCGCTGGGCGCCGGTGCGATCCTGCCGATCGGCCCCGAGACCTGCCCGCTCGGCGAGGCGCAGCGGGTGGCCAACTGGCTTGCGGCCGAGACGGCCGGCCAGTGCGGTCCCTGCAAGCTGGGCCTGCCCGCGGCGGCCGGCGGGCTCTCCGACGTCATCAACGGAGGCGGACCGGCGGCCCTGGAGGCGCTGAGGGAGGTCACACAGGCCGTGAAGGGCCGCGGGGCGTGCAAGCACCCGGACGGCTCCGCGCGCTTCTTCGCGTCGACCCTGTCGGCGTTCACGGACGATTTGGCGGCGCACGTCCTGCACGGCGGCTGCGGCCGTGAGACGACCGGTGTGCTGCCGCTGCCCCTGCCCGGCTACGAGGAGGCGGAGGAGTCGATCCCGAGCGGCGAGAAGCTCGCCATCGACTGGACTCTGTGCAAGGGCCACGGCATCTGTGCCGAGATCGTGCCCGAGCTGATCCGTATGGGCCCCGACGGCTTCCCCACGGTGGCGGAGGCCGCGGTGCCGATGCATCTGCGGGGCCGGGCGCAGCGTGTCGTGCGCCGCTGTCCCGCGCTCGCGATCCGGCTTGAGCAGGCGCCCGCGGAAAGGCGTCAGAAGCAGCGGCCGGAGCTGCCGAGTTCCGGTTCCGGGCCCAAGGCGCTTGGCAGCGGCCGGGGTTGACGGGACATGAGAGAGAGGGGGGGCGGGGGGGGGGGTGGGGCGCGGGGGCAGCGGCCCCGGAGGCGGCGCCTGGGGCGCCCTTGGTTCGGCCCCCCGCCCGCCCGCGCCGCGGGCTCAGGGCCTCAGGTCCTGGGATCGACCCAGAGAGCCTGGGACAC
>NZ_JBHXFA010000086.1:0-13028 GCF_042724175.1 Streptomyces sp. NPDC127084 | reverse complement strand
GGGGGGGGCGGGGGCGGGGTTGCCGGGTACATGAGAGCGCCCCCACCCGGGCGGGGCCCCCCCTCTCTCTTTGCTCTCAGCGAGCTGTTGTGGAGCTAAGGAGAATTGAACTCCTGACCTCTTGCATGCCATGCAAGCGCTCTACCAACTGAGCTATAGCCCCTTGCTGCGTGTCGGCCTTTCGGTTCCCCTCGCGGCGACAGAGAGAACATTACACGGTCCCCCCGGTGGTTCAGCAAATCGTTTCCCATGACTGGGCTTTTGACACCTTATGCCCGTTTTCAGAATGGCCGACGGGTGGCTCGAAAGCCGGCCGTCCGGAGCCCTCAGGCCCTCGCGAACGAGTAGAACCTCTTGAGGGCGCAGTGCTCATCGAGCAGACGACCATAGATCGGCTCGCCCTCAAGCTCCCGGTATGTCTCGATCGGGTCGCCTTTTATGATCAGCGCCCGCGCACACTCTTCGCACCAGTACTGGTACTCGGGGTTGACGGGGTCCATGTCCCGGACGATCGGCGTGCCACTGCCACACCAGTCGCACTTGCGCCTGTGTGCACCCATCATTCAGCTCCAGCTGTGGCCGCAAGCGGTGCACACGTACGAAATACCTCCATTGCCGCCGAGCACTTGGGCGACCTGGGACGAACCACACGAAGGGCAACTGAGGTGAGCGTCGCGGGCCCCCACAGAGGCGAGCCGATCATCGCCCTCCTCGAGGCTGCCACCGGGCATCGCCCCTCCTCCCGTTCCGGCCGTCGTCTCCTCCGGCCGTCCCGATTCTGCCATGGCACCGCCACGGGGCACGAGGACTGACGGAGACCTGGGAGAGCTGGGGATGCCGAGCAGGCTGGGCAAGCAGACGGCCGAGAGGCCGGAAGGGCAGGGCGTGAAACACGAAATCCCGCCCCCACGAGGGAGACGGGATCGATGTGCTGTGTGAGCTTGTGGAGCTAAGGAGAATTGAACTCCTGACCTCTTGCATGCCATGCAAGCGCTCTACCAACTGAGCTATAGCCCCTTGAGTTCTCCGCGCTTCGCGTTTCGTGCTCCGCGCTGCGAACAAGAAGAACTTTAGCCTGTGACCAGCCGGAAAGTGAAATCCGGCCGGTCCGGCGGCGTGAGACGGGTCCGTCGGCCGGTCGGAGGTGCGGCAGCCGTTGGCGGTCCGGCGGCCGCTGGGCGGCGATCCGCTCAGTCGTCGTCGCCGAGCACCGGCTCGGGGAGCGTGCCCGCGTTGTGCTCCAGCAGGCGCCAGCCGCGCGCGCCCTCACCGAGCACGGACCAACAGCAGTTGGACAGCCCACCCAGGCTCTCCCAGTGGTGCGCCTCAAGGCCCAGCAGTCGGCCGATGGTGGTCCGGATCGTGCCACCGTGGCTCACCACGACGAGCGTGCCTCCGTCCGGCAATTTGTCGGCATGGTCCAGCACCACGGGCGCGGCGCGGTCGGCCACCTCGGTCTCAAGCTCGCCGCCACCGCGGCGCACGGGCTCGCCGCGCTTCCATGCGGCGTACTCCTCGCCGTACCGGGCCACGATCTCGTCATGGGTAAGCCCCTGCCAGACACCCGCGTAGGTCTCGCGCAGGGCCGAGTCGAGGTGGATGTCATGGCCGGTGATGGCGGAGAGCCGGCGGGCCGTGGCCGCCGCCCGCTTCAGATCCGACGCGATGATCGCGTGGGGCCTGAGGGAAGCGAGCAGCCGGGCAGCCCGACGTGCCTGGTCGACGCCGGTCTCCGTCAGCTCGATGTCCGTCGAGCCCTGGAAGCGGCGCTCCAGGTTCCAGGCGGTCTGGCCGTGCCGCCACAGAACGATGCGGCGGTCCCTCCCCCTGGCCTGGTCCGTGGCGCTCAGCTCAGCTCACCATCCGTTTCGGCGCCGTCCCCCATGAGACGGGCGTGCTCCTCGGCCTTGCCGCGGGTCTTCAGCGCGTCCTCGGGCAGCGGCAGCTCGGGGCAGTCCTTCCACAGCCGTTCCAGGGCGTAGAAGACACGCTCCTCGCTGTGCTGGACGTGCACGACGATGTCGACGTAGTCGAGGAGGATCCAGCGCGCGTCGCGGTCGCCCTCACGGCGCACCGGCTTGGCGCCGAGCTCCTTGAGGAGCCGCTCCTCGATCTCGTCCACGATCGACTTGACCTGGCGGTCGTTGGGCGCGGAGGCGAGCAGGAAGGCGTCGGTGATCGAGAGGACGTCACTGACGTCGTACGCGATGATGTCGTGCGCGAGCCGGTCAGCCGCGGCCTGGGCGGCAGCGTTGACGAGCTCCATGGAGCGGTCCGTGGCGGTCACAAGCAAGCTTTCGTCGGCGGTCAAGACCCTCCCAGGATCTCACGGACCACCGACAGCCCACGCGGTGATTGTTCCGGGGCCCGCGCGGTGATCGTTCCGGGGCCCCACCGGGCCTCGGAACCCCGCCCTGAGGCCGGGAGCCCGTCCTGCTGCTTCGGTCTACTTCGGTACCTCGAAGTCGCCGCCGAGCACCACCGTGACATCGGCGTTCGACGCCGCCTTGCCCTTCTTCACGGCCTTCTCCGGCAGCCCGAGCGTCTTGCCGACCTCCACGGCCCTGGGCTTGTCGGCCTCGTCCGCGTACAGGACCTGCGAGGTGGAGATGGCATCCGACTTGCCCGCGTCCACGAAGGAGAAGCCACCGTTGACCAGGACGATCCTGGCCGCCTCGGTGGCGTCGGCGTCGTCGGTCGCGTTTCGGACGCCCACCCGCACCGCGGCACCCTGCTCGGGAGCGCTGACCTTGCCGCCCAGGACGTCCTTGACGACTCGGTCACTCGCCTCCTCGCTGAGTGTGCCGTCCTGCTGGACCGGCAGCAGCGCGGTCTTGTAGTCGCCGCCCTTGGCGTACTCCGACAGTGTGGCGAGCGAGGCTCCCAGATCCTTCTCGGGCAGGGACGGGTCGAGGATCTGCGCGAGGGTCTCGATAGTCACCGTGGCGGCCTGGGGGTCGCTGGAGAGCTTCCGCAGCACCCCGTACATGACCTGGCCGAAGCGCTGGAGCTGGGCCGCCTCGGGCTCGCCGCTGCCGCGGTAGGTGGCGTAGCCGACGGCCATCCTGCCGTTGAGGGTCTGGTTCTCCCCCTTCTCGACCAGTGGCTGCTCGCCCTTCTTGGCGCCGGGCACCTCGGTGTCGGTGGTGATGTCGATGCCGCCGACGAGCTCGACCAGGTTCTCCAGATAGGGGGTGTCGAGCCGCCACGTACCGGTGAGCTCGGTACCGAGCAGGTTGCCGATCGACTCGCGGGTGCCGGTGGAGCCATCGTCATCGACGGACTTGCCGAGGGTGGTGCCGGCGCCCTCGTCGTCCGCGACCGCGAGCGAGTTCGGGAGAAGAACGGTGGTGCCCTGCTTGGTGGTCTCGTTGTCGACAAGCAGGGCAGTGGAGGTGCCGCCCTTTTTGGTGTTGTGCAGGTGGAGCACGATGACGTCGCGCTTCTGCGGGCCCGACGCGGCGGTCTGGGCGCCGCCGGAGCCACCGGTGCCGGGCAGTTTGCCGACGGACCAGAGGTATCCCACACCGCCGATGAGCGCCATGGCCAGGACGATGACGAGGGCCGTGGCCCTGTTGCGCCCCCGGCGCTTGGCCTCCTCGCGGCGTTCGGAGCGGCTCTCGGTGAACTTGAGCCAGTCGATCACGTCTTCGGAGTCCTCGTCCGGCTCCTCGATGAACGAGAACTGCTCGGTGCGGTACTCGCGCTGGTCGGCCCCACCGGAACCGGAACCGCCGTCGTCCGCGGGGCGCCGCTGCCCCGGTACGGCGGCGGTCCGATCAGGTTCCCGATGCGGCTCGGGGGCGCCATAGCCGTCGTACCGGTCGCGGTCGGCGTGGTCTGCGTGGCCGCCGTCGTACCCGTGGGCGGGCCCCGGCTCGGGGGCTTGCTGAGCGGCGCCCGGCTGCGGGGCGCCCTGGCGGCCGTATGGGTCCTGGTCGTACGGGTCCCGGCCGTGCTGCTGGGTGTACGGGTCGCTTCCGTATCCGTAGTCGTAGCTGTAGCCGTACCCCGGCTGCTCGCCGGCCTGCTCCGGATACGGCTGCCGCTGCTGCCCGTACGGGTCGTAGCCGTAGGACTGCGGGGAGTGCTGGGGCTGCTGGTAGACCGGCTGACCGTACTCGTCGTAGCCGATGATCTGGGGCTGCTGCGAGTAATACGGGTCGTACGGGTTCTGCTGGTCGTTCACCGTGGCCCCTCTCCGTGACTCACTCGCTGCGGTACAACTGGCGCTTGTCGATGTACCGCACCACACCGTCCGGGACCAGATACCAGACCGGATCCCCCTCTGCGACCCTCGCCCGGCAGTCGGTGGACGAGATGGCGAGTGCCGGAACCTCAACGAGCGAGACGCCGCCCTCGGGCAGTCCGTCATCCGTCAGATCGTGGCCAGGCCGGGTGACACCGATGAAATGGGCGAGCGAGAACAGCTCTTCGGCGTCCCGCCAGGTGAGGATCTGGGCGAGCGCGTCGGCACCGGTGATGAAGAAGAGGTCCGAGTCGCTGTTGAGCGAGCGCAGATCCCGCAGGGTGTCGATGGTGTACGTCGGACCGCCGCGGTCGATGTCGATACGGCTCACCGAGAACTGGGGGTTGGACGCCGTGGCGATGACCGTCATCAGATAACGGTCCTCGGCAGGGGAAACCGCCTTGTGACTCTTCTGCCACGGCTGTCCGGTCGGCACGAACACCACCTCGTCGAGGTGGAAGAGGGCGGCCACCTCACTGGCCGCCACCAGATGGCCGTGGTGGATCGGGTCGAATGTCCCGCCCATGACGCCGAGTCGGCGCTTGCCGCCCCTCGTAGGCAGTTCCTGCTTTCCCATACCCATGCGTGCAGAGCCTACTGGCACGGCCGTCCGGCCCTGAATCAGCGGTCGCGGTTGAAGCGGGTGGTGATCCACAGCAGCAGCAGGAGGGCACCGAACGCGCCGAAGCCGGTGAGGTAGGGGCTGAGGCTTTCGTGGTTGCCACCGTGCTCTGCACCCTCGGCGAGAGTGACCAGGTTGGCGGCGGTGCTGGCGAGGCTCATCTTCTACAGGACCTATCGATCGGGAGCGGACCGGAGACTTCGCGCACATCGTATGCGCCGGGTGCGGGCACGCTCACGCCGACTCAGTCGTTGGGGCAACCGGCGTTATCCACAGGCCCAGCGGTCTCGCAACCGCAGACCCTAATCTGGGGTCTGTCAGAGGGACGGACCGGAGACGGACCGCCACCACTGGTGGGAACGGCTGGTTAGAACAGGGGGCATACGATGACCGACAGCAATTCCGGCAGCGAGAAGGTGCCGAGCAGGCAGCGCCGGCGCTTCCCCGGAATCTCCTCCCGGGCATACGAGCATCCGGCGGACCGCTCGGCGCTGGTCGCGTTGCGCAAGCTCAGCGGTTTCGACACGGTCTTCAAGGCCCTGAGCGGACTGCTGCCGGAAAGGAGCCTTCGGCTGCTCTTCCTGTCCGACTCCGTCCGGGTCAGCGACGCCCAGTTCGCTCACCTCAACGACATGCTGCGCGACGCCTGCTACATCCTGGACCTGGAGAAGGTCCCGCCGATGTACGTCACGCAGGACCCGAAGCCGAACGCGATGTGCATCGGGCTCGACGAGCCGATCATCGTCGTCACCACCGGTCTGGTGGAGCTGCTCGACGAGGAGGAGATGCGGGCGGTAATCGGCCATGAGGTGGGACACGCACTGTCCGGCCACGCGGTGTACCGGACGATACTTCTCTTCCTCACCAATCTGGCGCTCAAGGTGGCGTGGATACCGCTCGGTAACGTCGCGATCATGGCGATAGTCACGGCGCTGCGCGAGTGGTTCCGGAAGTCGGAGCTCTCGGCTGACCGTGCGGGGCTGCTGGTGGGCCAGGACCTGCAGGCGTCGATGAGGGGCCTGATGAAGATCGCCGGTGGCAATCACCTGCACGAGATGAACGTCGACGCGTTCCTGGAGCAGGCCGAGGAGTACGAGGCAGGCGGCGACCTGCGTGACTCGGTGCTCAAGATACTGAACCTGCTTCCTCGCTCCCACCCGTTCACCACGGTGCGTGCCGCCGAACTGAAGAAGTGGGCGGAGAGCCGCGACTACCAGCGGATCCTGGACGGCCACTACCCGCGCCGCGCGGAGGACAAGGACACGTCCGTCACCGACTCCTTCCGGGAGTCGGCCGCGCACTACGCGGGTTCGGTGCGCACGAGCAAGGATCCGCTGATGAAGCTGGTCGGCGACATAGCCGGGGGCGCGGGCGACCTCGGCGGCCGGCTGCGGGACAAGTTCACGGGCGCGGGAGGCTCGGACAGCCAGGGCGGCAGCCGCCCGGCGGATGAGGAGGGCGGCAAGGGCTGAGCCCGCCGGTGCTACCTGAGAGGCACTCCGCTCCGGTGCCCCGGGAGACCCGGGCGACCCGGGAGTGGGGCCCGGGCGGCGGTCAGGTGGAGGGCGGCGGGCCGGGCTGGGCGGCCGGGTCGAGTGAACCGCAGAAGGCGGCGGTGGACCGGCCGGTCTGGTAGGGGTCGGTGGCGGCCGGGGCGGTGCCGGTCGCGTTGCGGCCCGCCAGCAGGGGCTCTAGGGCACCGGCCGTCTCGGCGGCGCAGGCCATCGGGCCGGCCTGGGTGTAGCTGGAGAGCAGCTCCACCCGATGCGCGCGCAGATCGTCGCGGTCGAAGCGGAAGTGCAGTTCACGGCGGACGGTGAAGAGGGAGGACTCACTCACGCGCGGGCCGGTGTCAGCCGGGCGGAGCGCATAGGTGAAGGTGTGGTCCGAGGCGATCTCAAGGGCGTTGGGACCGGCGTCGGTGACCCGGAGCGTGCCATGGACCCGTATCGCCGGGTCGGCGAGCGTGGCCTTCGAGGGGTCGAAACGCACCAGCCAGCCGGTCGCCGCGTGGCGGCCGTCGTTGGCCGGGGCGTCCACGGAGCGCTGGAACTGCTCGATCTGGTCCGGGTCGAGCAGGGCCCGTACCGGCCGGGTGGAGCTGCCGCCCAGGACGGCGGGGTCGAGCGAGGAGTCCACCAGGTAGTCCTTGGCTATGGTCAGCGCGGTCGTGACCTGGCTCTGGGAGAAATTGCTGGTTCGCTGTACGGCCGGAAGGGTGATTCCGGCGGCTCCTGAGCGGTACTGGGCCGCGGGGCTGCGCGCGTACAGCTGGGCGGGGTCCCCACCCGGCACGGGGCCTTGCGGCGCCAGGGGTATCACCATGCTCCGCAGCGGTTCGGCGGGCTGGGAGGGGGTCTGCTGGTAGGGATGGCGGACGCCCATGTAGATCGCGGTGCCGAAGGCCACGGCGATCAGCACAAGCAGCAGGAGGACCTGCTTCGCTCCTGTCCACATCCGCCAGCCGGGGCGGCTGCGGACAGCCCTTGCGTGGTCGCCCATCCGCTCCTGGGCGGAGTACTCCTGAAGGCGGGCAGCGCGAACGAACGATTCGTCGAACACGACGGATCCGTATTCGTCCTCGCCTCCGCCGGGGAGCCCCTCGGGATTCCCCTCAGGTGGGTCTCCACGCCCTGCCATATCTTCAGGGTAGGTCTGGAGGGCCGAACGTAAACGCGGAGCCGATCGGCAAGTTCGGACAGACGTTCCCCCGTGGGGTTTCCCGCTCCGACGAGTGGGGCTCAGGGAATCTGGGGGACGGCAGGGAGGGGGGAGGTCACCTGGGCGTCCGGGTCGGGTATGGCCGATGGCTGGTCGACGCCGGTGGTGGCGGGCGGGGGGACGCTGTCCTGGCGGTTGGCTGACGCGCCCCGGTAGACCGCGCCGAAGGCCAGCGCGACCATGCCGATCCCCATCACCAGCGCGAGCACCCAGGCGACTGGCCGGTGCCAGTGGGCCGTGCCGCGGTAGGGGCGCAGGGCACCGCCGTGCGGGCCGTAGGGGTCCAGGTCGTGCAGACCGCGGTCGTCGGCACCGTAGGCGTCGTACAGGCGGTCGTAGCCGTACGCGCCACCCGGGCCGTATCCGTCGTCGTAGAGCTCGTCGTCCGCGGACCCGGCACCCGCACGTGCCCGTGCGGCCTCGGCCTCGGCGCGTGCCTGGGCGGCGGCGACCAGGCGCTCGGCTGCGGAGGGCTCATGGAAGAGGGCGGCCCGGACGAAGTCCTCGTCGAACGCCACGGAGGCGAAGTCCTCATCCGCGCCTCCGCGGTCGTCGTCGGGCTCCCGGCCGTCAGGAAACGGCCTGCCCCCCACGTCGTCCGGCACGCCTTCAGGGTAGACCGGGGCGGGGGATTTGGGCAGGGAGTGCGGGGAACTGCCCCGCGCTCCGCCACTACCCGGCGATCACCAGTTCATCACCTGGTGTGACCGTCACCGGTGACGATGTACTTCGTCGAGGTGAGCTCGGGAAGCCCCATGGGGCCCCGGGCGTGCAGCTTCTGCGTGGAGATCCCGATCTCGGCGCCGAAGCCGAACTCGCCGCCGTCGGTGAAGCGCGTGGACGCGTTCACAGCCACGGTGGTGGAGTCGACCAATTGGGTGAACCGGCGGGCCGCGGCCTGGGAGGTGGTCACAATGGCCTCGGTGTGACCGGACGACCAGAGCCGGATGTGCTCGACGGCCTTGTCCAGGGAGTCGACCACCGCGGCGGCGATGTCGTGGGAGAGGTATTCGGTCTCCCAGTCCTCCAGCGTCGCGGGGACCACGGTGGCCTTGGTGCCCGCGGCGTACTCCAGCGTCCGCTCGTCTGCGTGGACGGTGACCCCCGCTTCGGCGAGGGCGTCCAGGGCACGGGGCAGGAAGGCGGCGGCGACGTCCTGGTGCACCAGGAGGGTCTCGGCGGCGTTGCAGACGCTGACCCGCTGCGCCTTGGAGTTGACGAGGATGTCGACGGCCATGTCGAGGTCGGTATCGGCGTCGACGTAGACATGGCAGTTGCCGGTGCCAGTCTCGATGACCGGCACCGTGGACTCCTCCACGACGGTCCTGATGAGGGAGGCGCCACCGCGCGGGATGAGCACATCGACCAGGCCGCGGGCGCGCATCAGCTCACGCACGGATTCGCGGCTCTCGCCGGGCACGAGCTGCACCGCGTCGGCGGGCAGCCCCGCTCCGCCGACTGCGTCGCGCAGCACTCGCACCAGCGCGGTGTTGGAGGCGTAGGCGGAGGAGGAGCCGCGCAGCAGCACCGCGTTCCCGGACTTCAGGCAGAGCGCCGCCGCGTCCACGGTCACGTTCGGACGGGCCTCGTAGATGATGCCCACGACGCCGAGGGGGACACGGACCTGGCGCAGATCGATGCCGTTGGGCAACGTGGACCCGCGTACGACCTCGCCGACGGGGTCGGGCAGCGCGGCCACGTCGCGGACGTCCGCCGCGATGGCACGGACCCGCTCAGGCGTCAGGGTGAGCCGGTCGATGATGGCCTCGCTGGTTCCCGCCTCGCGGGCACGGGCGATGTCCTCGGCGTTGGCCTCCACGATCTCCGCGGTACGCACCACGAGGGCGTCGGCGATCGCCAGCAGGGCATCGTCCTTGACAGCGCGCGGAAGTGGCGCGATCTCTGCGGCGGCGGCGCGGGCCCGGTAGGCGGCCTGGGTGACCGGGGACATGTCGTCGTACGGGGAGAGCGAGGTCATGTCCGCAGGGTAATGCGCCCGCCCCGGAGATCCGGCACCGTATCCCGCACTGCGAGACGGACCCCCGCCCTGGCGTCGCCTCAGCGCCGGCCCGCGGCCCCGGAGAGGCAGGTCCGGGGGCCGGTCCTGGCCTTGGTCGCGCGGTTCAGCGCGGTTCAGTACGGGTGGACGCCGACAGGGGCAGCGGGTGGTGGGCCGTACCCCTCCGCGATGCGCTGGTGGTAGGTCTCGCGGTCGATGACCTCCAGGCCGACGATCTCCCAGGGCGGCAGCTTGGCACTGGAACGGTGCTCGCCCCACAGTCGCAGCGCCACGGCCGCGGCATCGTGCAGATCGCGGGCCTCTTCCCAGTACCTGATCTCGGCGTGATCGTTGGCATAGCGGCTGGTCAGCAGGAACGGATGGTCATGGGCCAGTTGCTCCAGGCCTCGCCTGACCTCCTGGAGCGGGGTCTCGGCGCCCGAGACGCACAAGGTGATGTGCCAGAGCCTGGACATCGCGCCATCGGCCTCGGTCGCCTCCGCTGAGCCGGGCTCGTTGTAGTCCGCGCCCGCGTCCACGCTGGTGAGGGCGCGCGGCTCCCCCACCGCCCTGCGGGTCCGTGCGATCGCGCTGCCTCCTGTCCCCCGGGGCGCCGCCCCTGGGCGCGCTCGTCTCACCGGCCGCCTCCTGTTGCTCCGTTGCCGTTCCCGGGCCCCGTCCTGCCCCCTGACGGAAGTCCCTCTGACAAAGTTCCCCCGACAAAGTTGACCAGCCCCGGGGCGCACGTGGGGCGGTTTTGGTAAACGTCCTCGCCGGAAAGCGGGAGATTCAGCCGTTTCACAGCCCGCCCCGCCTCTCGTTCGGGGCTCGTTCGGCACTCGTCCTGATCCCGTTGTGTGCCCGTTTTCCGACGAACCGGACGCTCCGATGCGGGTCAGCCGGTCAGTACGACGAGGTCGTCACGGTGGATGACCTCGCGCTCGTAACCCGGACCCAGTTCCTTGGCGAGCTCGCGTGTGGAGCGGCCGATGAGCTGCGGGATCTCCTTGGCGTCGAAGTTGACCAGCCCGCGGGCCACCGGTCTGCCATCGGCGTCGCGCAGCTCCACCGGGTCCCCCGCGCTGAACTCCCCGTCGACACCGGCGATACCCGCCGGCAGCAGGGACTTCCTGCCCTCGACGATCGCCCGTACCGCCCCGGCGTCCAGCGTCAGCGAGCCCTGCGGGGTCGAGGCATGGGCGAGCCACAGCAGCCGGTCGGCGGAGCGGCGCCCCGTACGGTGGAAATAGGTGCCCGTGTCCCGCCCGGCGAGGGCGTCCGCGGCCCTGCTCGCGGAGGTGAGCACCACGGGGACAGCGGCGGCTGCGGCGATCCGGGCCGCCTCCACCTTGGTGACCATGCCCCCGGTGCCGACGCCCGCCTTGCCCGCCGAGCCGATCGAGACGCCCTCCAGATCGGCGGGGCCCCTGACCTCCTCGATCCTGGAGGTTCCGGGCTTGCCCGGGTCACCGTCGTAGAGGCCGTCCACATCGGAAAGCAGCACCAGAAGGTCGGCGCGTACGAGATGGGCGACCAGGGCGGCGAGCCGGTCGTTGTCGCCGAACCGGATCTCGTCCGTGGCGACGGTGTCGTTCTCGTTGACGACCGGTACCGCTCCCATGGTCAGGAGCTGGTCGAGAGTGCGGTACGCGTTGCGGTAGTGGGCGCGCCGGCTGGTGTCGTCAGTGGTGAGGAGCACCTGGCCGACCCGTACGCCGTAGCGGGCGAAAGACGCGGTGTACCGGGCGACGAGCAGGCCCTGCCCGACGCTGGCGGCGGCCTGCTGGCGGGCGAGGTCCTTGGGACGCCGGGCCAGTCCGAGCGGGGCGAGTCCGGCCGCGATGGCGCCGCTGGAGACCAGCACGATCTCCTTCTCGCCGCCGCTGCGCGCCTTGGCGAGTACGTCGACGAGCGCGTCCACTCGGTCCGCGTCGAGACCACCCGCGGCGGTGGTCAGCGAGGACGAGCCGACCTTGACGACGATCCTGCGGGCGTCCGCCACGATTTTCCGGCTTTCCCTGACCACTGACCCCGCCGCCCCTGACTGCCTCGCACCTGTCACAGGGCGAATCTATGCCAGTGCGTGACCTCGGTGCTCACTCATTTCAGCCGATGGACATACCGCCCACCGACCCGCAGCGAGTCCCCGGCCCCCGGTCTGCCTACCCGTCCGCCGCCCGGCCGGCCAGCCGACGCGCCCTCCGTACCGCGCGTCTGAGCAGAGCCAGGCGCGGCTCGATACGCCGCCCGCCGATCTGCTCGGTGACCGTGATCTCGTACGCGGCCGGCGGCATCCCCGACGCCGGCGCTGCCGTGGTGTCGAAGTGCGGATACGCCAGGTAGGTGCGGCCACGGCGGTGCACGACATCGGGCAGTCGTCCCTCCTGGCAGAACCCGAGCACATCCCTGAGCGGACCAGGACGGCCCAACGCCACGCTGGTGAGCCGCAGCCGCTGTTCGACCCTGAGCCGGCGCGCCACACCGGGCGTCCAGTAGGCGGCCATCAGAGGAGCCGCCAGTCCCATCTTGTGCCGCAGATACTCCTCGGGCTGGCGGAGTACGACGGGGCCGAACTGCGGTAGCAGGGTGACCGTGAAGGGCCGGACCATCAGCTGGTCGCGGCGGGTTCCGGGCGGCAGATGCGCGGCGATCAGCCCCATCAGGGCGCGCGCCGAATCGATGCGGGACGCGTAGCCGCCGGTCTTGGTCAGGTGTTTGCCGTCCTCGCGGCCCACGAGGTAGTAGCAGACCGGGTCGGCGACGACGGAGATCCCCGAGGCCCGCAGATAGGCCTCCATCGTGAACAGCGCGTCCTCACCGGTGCGCAGGGACTCGTCGAACCTGATGCCGTGCCGTACGAGCAGTTCGCGCCGGAACAGCTTCTGCGCGCTCAGGGCGTACTTGATGTTGGAGGTGTAGAGGTCGGCGCGCCGCATGGTCCGGGTCCACATCGACGCGGCGACTCCCCGGTTGACCCCGACGACCTTGCCGGCCACCACGTCGGTGCCCGCGAGGTCGGCCATCGTGACGAGGGCCGCGAGCGCCTCGTGTCCCAGGTGGTCGTCGGCGTCGAGAAAGAAGACGTACCGGCCGCGGGCCATGGCGAGACCGATGTTGCGCGGGCCGCCGGGGGCACCTGAGTTGGGCTGGTGGACCACGCGCATGGGCACCGGTGTCCGGGCGGCGAACCGGTCGAGGTACGTACCTGTGCCGTCGGTCGAGCCGTCGTCCACGGCGACGATCTCCATCCGCTCCGGTGCCAGCGTCTGGGCCTCGACGGAATCGAGGCACTTCACCAGATAGGGCATCGCCTCATAGGCGCCGATGATCACGCTGACATCGGGACACGTTGCGGGCTCGGCACAGCTGTCAGCCATCCGCCTATCGTGCCCAGCACCCGGTCCCGGGACCGGTCGGCACGCGGTACGGCCCGTGAG
>NZ_JBHXFA010000085.1:25343-33162 GCF_042724175.1 Streptomyces sp. NPDC127084 | reverse complement strand
TCGAAGAAACCGTCGTCGATCCCGACCCGCTCCACACCCAGCACATCCACGAACAGACCACACAGAATCTCCTCGCGCGGCGAACGCGGACCACGAACGCCGGCGGCCACGTACTCGGGGGCCGGCATCTTCCTGCGGTCCGCCTTTCCGTTCGGCATCAGGGGGATCTCGTCGATGACGACGACGACCGCCGGGACCATGTAGTCCGGCATCCTGGACGCGAGGTCGGCGCGCAGAGCGGCAGGGTCCAGGACGGTGCCCGGTTCCGGCCGGACGTAGCCGACGAGCCGGCGGTCTCCGGCTGTGTCCTCGCGGACCATGGCCACGCTCTTGGACACACCGGTGCACTGGCCCAGTGCGTTCTCGATCTCGCCGAGTTCGATGCGGTAGCCGCGGACCTTGACCTGGTCGTCTGCGCGGCCCACGAACTCCAGCACACCCTCGGCACGCCATCGCACCACATCACCCGTGCGATACATACGCCCGCCACCCCACGGACACGCCACGAACCGCTCAGCGGTCAGCCCCGGACGGTCCAGATAGCCACGCGCCAACGGCTTCCCCGCCACGTACAACTCACCCGGAACGCCCACCGGCACCGGACGCAGCGCCTCGTCCAGGACATACACCCGCGTGTTCGGGAACGGCCGACCGATCGGCACCGCACCCGACGGCGTCACCTCACCCGGTTCCAACCGCCACTCGCAGCAGGTGACGGTCGCCTCGGACGGACCGTACGCGTTGAACACCACCACATCCGGATGACGCTCACGCCACCGGCCCAGCAACTCACCCGACAACGCCTCGCCACCCACCAGCAGCGTCTCCGAAGGAGCCACCGAAGTGTCCATCCCCTCCAGGAGAGCCAGATGGCTCGGCGTCATCTTCAGCAGCGTCGCGCCGTCGGTCTCGGCGAGCTCCCCCAGGCGCACACATCCACCGGACACCAGTGGTGCGAACAGCGCGGTCGCCGTCAGGTCGAACGACACCGACGTGTGCAGCTGGGAGCTTCCCCCCGCGCCCCCGTACGTCTCACGTGCGTGCAGCAGATACCCGCCCAGGGAACGGTGCTGGACCACCACACCCTTCGGCCGGCCCGTCGAACCCGACGTGTAGATCACATACGCCGCCGACGACAGCTCCGGCACCACACCAAGCGAAGACACCGACAACCGGTCAAGCTCCGCCTCCACACCGGCATCATCCAGCAACACCACCGGCACATCCGCCGTGATCACACCATCGAGCGCACCCGACACCGACAACACCAACACCGGCGCAGAGTCCTCCACCATGAACCGCACACGCTCAGCGGGATACTCCGGATCCACCGGCACATACGCACCACCGGCCTTCAACACCGCCAGCAACGCCACCACCACGTCCACCGACCGCGGCAACGCCACCACCACACGCGACTCAACACCCACACCACGCGACACCAACCACCGAGCCAGACGGTTCACCCGCCCGTCCAACTCCTCATACGACAACGCCACATCACCACACACCACCGCAGGCGCATCCGGAGCCAACCGCACCCGCTCCTCAAACAACACCGGCAACGACACACCCGGCACCTCAACCGCCGTGTCGTTCCACACCTCCAGCACCCGACGACGCTCGCCCTCAGCCAGCACATCCAGACGACCCACGAGGAGATCAGGTGTATCGGCCATGGTCCGCAGGACTCGGAGGAGTGTGCGGGAGACGGCATCGATGCGCTCGGTGTCGAAGAGGTCGGGGCGGTGCACCAGACGGCCGCCAACCTTCTCGCCCACGCCCGAGACCAGCGTCAGGGGGTAGTGGGTCGCGTTGCGCGACTCCACGTCGCCCACGCGCAGCGCCCCGGCGTCCGCGTCGCCGGCCGTGCGGGGAAAGTTCTCGAAGACCATGGCCGCGTCGAACAGTTCGTCGACGCCCACGGCGCGCTGGATGTCCTTGAGGCCGAGGTACTGGTGGTCCATCAGCTGGACCTGCTCGCGCTGCGCGCGCACGAGGAGGTCGGCGAGGGACTCGTCCGGCTTGAGGCGGACCCGCATCGGGACGGTGTTGATGAACAGCCCGACCATGTTCTCGACGCCTTCCAGCTCCGGCGGGCGTCCGGACACGGTCACACCGAAGACGATGTCGGGACGACCCGTGAGGTGGGAGAGGACGAGGGCCCAGGCGCACTGGAGGACCGTGTTCATGGACACGCCCTTGGACCGGGCGAGCTCGGTCAGTGCGCGGCCGGCCTCGTCGTCCAGGGCGAAGTCGAGGCGCTCGGGCACCACGGGAGTGCGGTCGGCCCCGGGGACGAGCAGGCACGGCTCGGTGATGCCGGCGAGCGCCTCCCGCCAGGCCGCCCGGGAGGCGTCCTCGTCGCGGTTGCGCAGCCAGTCGGGGTGCTCACGGTGTGACCGAACGGGTGGGAGGGCACTCGCGTCGCCGCCGTTGCGGTAGAGAGTGATGAGTTCACGCAGCAGCACCGCCATCGACCAGCCGTCGACGATGACGTGGTGGGCCGTGAGGACGAAGCGGTAGCGGTCCCGGCCGAGATCGAGGAGGCTGAACCGGACGAGCGGTGCGTCGCCGAGTCGGAAGCGCCGTGTCCGGTCGTCGGCCGCCTCGGCGGCGACGGCCTCGTCGAGTTCGGCGGCGGGGAGGTGGCCGAGGTCGCTCTCGCGCCAGGGCATCCGCACCTTCCGGCGTACGATCCGGACCCACTCACCGGACCTGCTCTGGCGGATCCCGGACCGCAGTCCGGGGTGTCGGCGCAGCAGTTCCTGGGCGGCGGCGCGGAGGGCGTCCCGGTCGAGCTCGCCGTCGAGATGGAACACGATCTGGGCCACGTAGACGTCCGGCGCACTTTCGTCATAGACGTGGTGGAAGATCATTCCTTCCTGCAACGGGGTCACAGGCAGGATGTCCTCGATCGACTGCGAGCGCGCGTTCACCACGGGTGTCCCTTCACTCCTCGACACAGAGCTTCAGATGCGAGGAAGCGGAAGCGCCGTCCCGAGAAATGCGATGACCGCTCATCCTTCGAGGCAGTCGGCGAACTCGGTGACAGTCGATTTCCCAGTTCCTCTAGGATGTATTTTTCCGACCATGGGCCGTGCCGAAGCTAGTTGGCCCCGGAAGAGGGCGTCAAGCATTTTGGGAACGGCCGAAGAAGGGCTGCGACCTGGCCGTACTGCGGCTTGGCGGTCGGGCCCGAAGGTCGGGGCCTCTCGATTGATTAGAGTGGTTATCCGGACCTGCACGGACCCTTTTTCGACCAGCGTCTTTTCGTGCAGGATAAATTCGTGGTGATTCCGCCTGCGGCAGCGGCTGGTGCGTGGCATCGGGAGGGAAAAGGGGGAGGGCCGTCCGACGTCGCCGGACGGCCCTCCCCCGGGCTGGTGGATCAGGCCGGGGGCCTCCCGGCCGCCGCGCGGACCCTGGCCACGAGCGCCGCGGTGTCCGTCGCCCGGGTGCTGGTGAAGTAGTGCCCGCCCTCGGGCAGTTCGTGCAGCGCCACCTCGTCGGCGACGGCCGACCAGTCGCGGTAGCGCTCATCGCCGCCCTTGGTGGTGAGGTCGTCCGCCGCAAGGACCACGTGGACGGGGGCACCGATCCTGTGCGCTGCCGGGTCGGCCCGCAGCTCCATCAGGTGGGCGTTGGCCGAGCGTACGTCGTGCTGGTAGGCCGAGCCGACGAGCGTCGCCCGTTCCGGCTTGAGCCGGTCCAGTTCCACGTAGGAGCTGTCCGTCATGAGCCGCTCGGTGATCTGGCGCGGGGTGAGTTCGCTGACCTCGTCGATCTCGGCCCGCAGAGCGGTGTCCGGCTCCAGGAGCAGCGCTCCGAGGAAGACGGCGGTCAGCTCCGCGCCGCTCTCCTCCAGCAGTCGGGCGGTGGCCAGGGCGTGGGCGCTGCCCGCACAGTGTCCCCATACCATCAGGGGCCCGGTGGCGCGCTGGAGCAGTTCGTCACGGACCCGGCGGGCGATCTCCGGGACTTCCTGGGGGAGCTCGGGAGAGCCGGAGAAGTCGTGGGCGGGCAGTTCCACTCCGAGTACGGCGATTCCGTGTTCCGCCAGCCGTTCGGCGAAGACGCGGAAGTTGACGGCGTTGCCGCCCGCGTACGGGAAGCAGACGAGGGTGGACAGCGGTTCGGGGACGTGGTCGGCCAGCGGCTGCAGCAGGCCGTACTCGGCGTCCGCGCCGGCGTCGAGGAGGGCTGCCAAGTCCGACAGGACCGGTGTCCCGATGAGCTGCTTGAGGGCGATGGCCCGGTCGAGTTTGACGACGAGCCGTACGGCGGTGAGCGAGGTGCCACCGAGGCGGAAGAAGTGGTCGTCCCTTCCGATGCGCTCCAGGGGGACCCCGAGTGCCTCGGCCCACTCCGTGGCGAGCCACCGCTCGGTCGGCGTGGCGGGGGCGGTGCGCGCGCCCAGCGCGTGGCCGAGGGTCTCGGCGAGTTCACCGAGCATCCGCTTGTTGGTCTTGCCGTTCTCGTTGAGCGGCATGGTGTCCAGGCGGTGGATGTAGGCGGGGACCATGTAGTCGGGCAGCACCGCGGACAGGTGCGCGCGCAGTGCCTGCTCCTCGACCGGGCCGGAGGCGACATAGAAGGCCGCGAGGCTCTTGTCCGCGCCCGTGCCCGCGCCGGGGTCGACGACGACCGCGCAGTCGAGCACGCCGGGCGCGCTACGCAGTTTGTTCTCGATCTCGCCGATCTCGATGCGGAAGCCGCGGACTTTGACCTGCTGGTCGCGTCGGCCGAGGTACTCGATGGTGCCTTCCGGCAGCCAGCGGCCGAAGTCGCCGGTGCGGTACAGGCGGTCGCCCGCAACGAAGGGGTCCGGGACGAACGCCTCCTTGGTGCGTTCCTCGTCGTTGATGTACCCGCGTCCGACGGACACGCCGGCGAAGACGATCTCTCCGGGCGTGCCCAGGGGCGCGAGCCTGCCCCGCGCGTCGAGTATGTACGTACGGACGTTCCGGAGGGATGTGCCCACGGAGACGAAGTCGCGCACGGGCGGTGCGGTGAGCACTGCGTGCATCGTGTCGTCGCTGACCTCGGTGGCGCCGTAGGCATTGACGAGCTGGATGCCGGGTTTGACGCTGAACCAGCGTCGCACCGGGTCGAGTTTGAGGGCTTCGCCCGTGATGGAGACCGAGCGGAGCACGCCGGTGTCCCGCGGGGTGCGTTCCAGCAGGCCGAGGAGGATCTCGAAGTACGAGGGGACGAGCTGGGCGACGGACACCCGGTTGTCGGCCAGTTCGTCGAGGAACCGGTGCGGGTCGAGCTGGGTGTCGGTGTCCACGATCCGCGCGGCGGCTCCCACCAGCCACGGGGCTATCAGCTGCCACAGGGAGATGTCGAAGCACTGGGAGGCGGTCTGGGAGACGACGTCGCCGGAGTGCATTCCGACGGACTCGATCTTCGCGTACAGGTGGTTGATCATCCCGGCGTGCTCGCACTGGGCGCCCTTGGGCGCTCCGGTGGAGCCGGAGGTGAAGTAGACGTAGGCCGACTGTTCCGGCGCGATCCTCGTCTCCGGGTTTCCGGGGTCGTCACCGCGCAGCAGGTCGTCGGCGAAGAGCGTGGGCCTGGTGTGCCCTGTGTCATCGGCCGTGGCCCGGACCAGGTCCCGTGCCGACTGTTCGGCGACGACGAAACGGCAGTCGCTGCGCTGGAGTTGAGTGGCCACGCGCTGGGCGGGGAAGTCGGGGCGCACCGGCAGGTAGGTGCCTCCTGCCTTCAGGACGCCGAGTACGGTGGCCGCCCATTCGAGGGTGCGTTCCATGACGACGGCTACGACGTCCTCGGGGCGCAGACCACGCTGGAGGAGGCCCGCCGCGATCCGGTTGGCTGCGGCGTTGAGGGTGCGGTAGTCCCAGCTGACGTCGTTGCGGGACACGGCAACGGCGTCCGGGTGGGCGAGGACCCGCGCTTCGAAGAGTCCGGGGAACATCGTGTCGGGCAGCTGCACCGTCGGCCCCGCCAGGCCGTGCAGGTGGTGCTCGCGCTCCTGCTCCGAGGGCAGTTCCCGTTCCCTGTGGTCGGCGTCGAGGGACGCCGCCAGGTGCTCGAGCGCGGTGCGGAAGTAGCCACCGATCCTGCGCGCGTAGGCCGTGTCGACGATGCGTGTCCGGTGGTGGAGGTGGAGGGCAGGGCGGGCCCCGGTCACCAGGACCACCTGGAGGGCGGTGCCCGCCGCGAGCGTCACGGGGTCGCCGGGGCCGTTGTCGTCGCCGGACCGGGACAGGTCCAGGACGATCTCGAACGCATGGGCCGGAGCGGTGCCCCGGCGGGCGACGCTCAGGGCCCTGCTCGTCGACACGACTGTCACGAGGTCGCGCCAGCTGCCGTCGGGGATCTCCGCCTGGAACGCGTCGGGCGCGCTCCTGTCCTCGGTCTCCGGTACGAGGTGGCCGACGACGACGAGTGGCTCTGCCGTGAGTTCGCCCAGCACCTTCACCAGGGGCGCCAGGAGCAGCGATTCCACCCCGATGTGTTCGTCGGCGGACAGCCGGCGCAGGGATGCGAGCGAGGCGGGTGACAGGTGCACCACCTCTTCGCCCACCGCGTCCCCGGTGACGTCCCACGCCGCCCATCGCGGAATCCTCGTCGGCACCAGGGTCGGTTCCGCTGTCGACAGCGACGCCTGACGTGGCATTTCGGACACTTCGACCCCCGCTCCTCGGGCGGCTGCCGCCCCGGCTGTTCCCGCTGACGAACCGCTGGTCACTGGCGCGACGCGCCTTCCATGGCCTCGACGAGGCTCTTGGGCCGCATGTCGGTCCAGTTGGTGTTGATGTAGTCCAGTGCCTGCTGCCGGTCGGTCTCGTGGAGCGCCACCGTCCAGCCCTCGGGTACCTCGGCGAACGAGGGCCACAGCGAGTGCTGACCCTCGTCGTTGACCAGGACGAGGTAGACGCCATCGGGATCTTCGAAAGGGTTCACGCTCATCTTTATGGCTCCTTGGGTTCCGTCAGCGCACGGCATTGCCCGGCGCACAGGACGGGAGTATACGAATCCCGGCCGGACAGAGCAGCGGCCGGAGGTAATGCGGGCGACTGATTAAGGAGCGCGTGAATGACCACGTCCGGGGATGATTCAGCGGAGTGCGTCATTAACCGGTCGTTGAAAGCCAGTGACAAACTGAACCGTCGCTCGCGAGAGTTTGCACCGCGGCCTCGGAAGAGTCGCGCGGTCTGCGAGAGGCGGTGTGGCGCGGCGTGGGAACTATGCAGCACACCTTGGCGACGAATGACGAATTCCGTGCGCTGATGTCGGGCTTTCCCTCCGGGGTGGCCGTGCTCACCAGCGTCGGGCCGGACGGCGCCCCCGTCGGCCTCACCTGTTCGTCCCTGTGCAGTGTCTCGCTGGACCCACCGGTCCTGTTGACCTGTGTCCGGAGTGAGAGTCCCACCCTGGACGCGCTCCTGCGGTTCGGCGGCTTCGCGGTGAACATGCTGCACGAGGACGCCCGTACGACGTCCGAGCTGTTCAGCTCCGGTGCGCCCGACAGGTTCGACCGTGTCGCGTGGCGACCGGCCGAGGACAGTGGTCTGCCCCACCTGGTCGACCAGGCCCATACGGTCGCCGACTGCGAGATCTTCTCCAGCAAGGTCGTGGGCGATCACACGGTCGTGTTCGGCGGGGTGCGGCGGGTGCGTCCCCTGACGTCGGCACCGCCCAGGCCGCTGGTCTACGGACTGTCCCGGTACACGGGGTGGGCGCCCCCCGGGGGGGGGGGGCCCCCCCCCCCCCCCCGGGGGGCGCGCGGGGCCCCCCCCCCCCCCGGCACCAGAGTCCGCCCACGCGTCCCCCCCCCCCCCCCCGC
>NZ_JBHXFA010000085.1:0-25333 GCF_042724175.1 Streptomyces sp. NPDC127084 | reverse complement strand
GCCGGCGCCGCCGCGGGTCGTGGGTCTTGTGGGGTGGGCGTCGGGGGGCGGGGGTGCCGGCTGTGTGGGGGTCCCCCACCCCCCCGCCGTCACTGGGCGTCGCTCAGTGACAACGCCTGAGCCGGGAACAGGTTCGGCACAGGGCTGCCCACGGTCACCAGGGCGGAGCCCAACGGGGTGAGCGAGTGCAGCATCGTGTTGAAGCGCCTGCGGCTGGTGACCAGACCCGCACCGCGCAGCACCGCGGCGTGCTGGCTCGCCGCAGCGGGCGATATACCGAGTCTTCGGCCCAGCTCACTGGTGTTGCAGGTCTCCGAGAGCTCCTCCAGCACCCGGGCCCTCGTCCGGCCGACCAGGGCAGCCAGCGCGCGGGCGTCGGCTCCCGCCGAATCCCACAACGCGTTGGCCACGGTGGTGTCCAGGAGCGTCGGGTAGACCAGGACGGGCGGGCGCTGCTCACCGCGCCGGCCGGTGAAGATCCTCGGCTGGTTGACGAACAGGGACGGCACGACCTTCAGACCTCTGCCGTTGAGGTGGATCTGCTCGCCGCGCCCCGAGGAAACGGTCAGGACCGGTGGCTGCCAGCCCACCCACGGATGCAGGTTGCTGAGCATGGCCTCGATGCCGCCGCCGGCCATCATGCGGGACCGGCAGTCACGGTCCATCTGCAGATAGGCCCGCGCCTTGCTCCAGTAGGGGGTGACGCCCAGGTCGAGCGTCCGGCGCACCACCGGGTCCGGGCTGACGTCCGCGGGCTCGCCCTGTCCCGTCTCCTGCGCCAGCAGATCGAACAGCCACGTACCACCGTTGCCATCTCCGGCCGCCGAGGGGCCGGCCTGGCGCGGGACGGCCGGGGGCGACGGCATACGGCGCATCCGCAGACTCACCGCCTCGCGCCACCGGGTGAAGGTCGCCCCACCGCCACCTCGCCGTAAGAGATCGACCGCGAATACAGCCTCGGCGACCGGGCCCACTGTGGGCAGCACCGAGATTTGCGTCAAATCGTCCATCGTGAAGTGCACAGTCTGCATGCGGCGCCCCCTGTTTGGCTCGATCCACTACAGAGCCCATGTACCGCACAAGCTGTTGCGAACCTGCGCTTGTGACGGCTGGAGGGGGACGGCGAGAACGCGCCGCTGTCGTCGGCGCAGCACCGACCTGATCAGGATCGGCCGCGTCGAGAGAACTACGCCCCGTTGGTCTGGGGCGCCCCCTGCAGTGCTCTCTAACTCAGTTCACCAGCACTCTATACACAGATTGGCGTAGAGGACCTCGCAGTTGACGGAGTATGACGGAGGCATGCGGCGCTAGATCCGAAATGTAATGTTGGTGAGTTTTGCGATCCGGAACACAGACCGGTGCCCGGCACCTGCGGGGGAACAGGAGGGCCGGGCACCGGGGTTCTGGGATTCGCAGCTCAGGCGTCCCGCCGTCGCAGCACGTAGACACCGGCGAAGTGGGCGGCGACGGCCCACACCACGAGGATCAGCAGGCTCACCGCGTCGGGGAACGGGGCCTTCCCGTTACCCAACATGAAATAGCCGCCCACGGTCTGCGGCATGTAGTCGTTGATCGCCATCAGAACCGGACCACCCAGTCCGACCAGCATGCTGGGAAGGGCGGAGACCACGAAGAAGATCACTGCCACGGCACCGGCCGCGGTCCGCAGAGCGAATGCCACCCCCACCGTCATCACACAGATCAGGGCGCTGTAGACGCCCATGGCGAGGACCTGGTAGGTCACCTTCGACAGATCGAAGCTGGCGTGGCCCCGGAAGGGCGCCCAGGCGATGGCTACACCGAGCGCGGCGAACGCCGCTCCGGTGACGAAGCCGACCAAGCCGCTCAGCAGCGCCTTGGCGAGCTGCACCCGGTGCCTGACCGGCACCCACAGCAGCGAGGTGCGCACGCTGCTCGTCGAGTACTCGCTCGTCACCATCGTCATCGCCAGGACCACCAGGGCGAACTGGGTCAGGATGATCGACGAGACCGAGGCGTTGCCGACGGGCTGGATCGGCTTGTCGTTGATCCGCGCGATCGCCCCGTAGTAGTAGCAGAAGATCACCGTCACGACCAGGCCGGCCGCGAGGCAGATGTACGGCGTGCGGATGGACCACAGCTTGGTCCACTCCGAGGTGAACGCGCCGAGGAATCCGCCGCCCGTGTGCCCGGAGTCCGTGCGGTCGCGGCGACCGCTGCTCACATCAGTCGTTACGGCGCTCATACTTCCGCTCCCTGCTTCTCCCTGGTGACCGCGCCTTCGAACACGGTGTCGCCCGTTCCGTACTCCACGCTCTGCGCGGTCAGTTCCATGTAGGCCTGCTCCAGCGAAGCCGAGACCGTGCGCAGTTCGTGCAGCCGCACCCCGAGCCGGTGGGCCAGGTCGCCCACCTGCTCGACACTGCGGCCCTTCACCACGACCTCGTCGGACGCGGGCGACTCCACGTTCACGTCCCCGTCCCTGAGAAGGTGGTCGACGAGCAGGCGCAGGTCCTCGGGGTCCGGGGTGCGCACCCGCACCGAGGCCAGCGAGCTGTTGGCCAGCAGATCGACCATCGGGGTGTCGGCCAGGAGCTTGCCCCGTCCGATGATGACCAACTGGTCAGCGGTGAGCTGCATCTCGCTCATCAGGTGGCTGGACAGGAACACCGTCCGGCCCTCCGCGGCCAGGGACCGCACCAGCTCACGCACCCAGCGGACACCGTCGGGGTCGAGACCGTTGACCGGCTCGTCGAAGATGAGCACCTTCGGGTCGCCGAGGAGAGCGCCTGCCACGCCCAGTCGCTGGTACATACCGAGCGAGAACGCCCCGGCCGGGCGCTTGGCCACCTTCGCGAGACCGACCGTCTCCAGCACCTCGTCCACCCGGCGCAGCGGGATGCCGTTGCTGCGCGCCTGCGCCACCAGGTGACTGCGCGCGGACCGGGCCGGGTGCAGAGCCTTCGCGTCCAGGAGCGCGCCGACCTCGCGGATCGGGTGCCGCATCGAGGAGTACGGTTTGCCGTCGATGAGCGCCTCGCCCTCGGACGGATGGTCCAGGCCGAGAATCATCCGCATCGTGGTCGACTTGCCGGCGCCGTTGGGCCCCAGAAAGCCGGTCACCTTGCCGTTCTGGATGTCCAGCGTCAAACCGTCCACGGCGACGGTCTCGCCGTAACGCTTGGTCAGGTTTCGCAGGGTGATCACAGGTTTTCCCTTCGGCCTACTCGATCTGCTTCCACGCTAGGAAGCGGGGGGATTTCGCACATCGATCGTTCGGCAGGAGCACCCTTACTTTCGTCAGGGATGAATTCGCGCCCTCTGCGCACGAGGTCGGCCAATGACGTCGGCGAGGGCCCTTTCCGCCGTCCGACGACGCGTCCGCGGTACTAGGGTCGAGCCGTGCAAGAGACCCCTGAGAACAAGCCTCCGGTGCGGATCCTCCTCGCCGACGACGAAGCGATGATCCGTTCGGGAGTGCGCGCGATCCTGGCGAGACACCCGGGGATGGAAGTGGTCGCCGAGGCCGCCGACGGGCAGGCGGCCGTGGAACTGGCCCGCGAGCACCGCCCCGACGTCGCCCTGCTGGACATCCAGATGCCCCGGCTCGACGGGCTCGCCGCAGCCGCGCAGATGTACCGCGACCGCCCCGGTGCGGCGGTGATCATGCTGACCACGTTCGGGGAGGACGAGTTCATCGCCCGCGCCCTCCACGACGGCGCCAGCGGATTCCTGCTGAAGGCCGACGATCCCCGCGAGCTGCTCAACGGGGTGCTGGCGGTGGCGGCGGGGGGCGCCTACCTTTCGCCGAACGTGGCCGCCCGGGTGATCAGCGGGCTGCGGGCCGGCCGGATGGCGAACGACGCGCCGCCGCGCCGCGGACTGGAGCGGCTGACGGAGCGGGAGCACGACGTGCTGGCGCTCCTGGGCGCCGGGCTGTCCAACGCCGAGATAGGAGCGAAGCTCTATCTGGTCGAAGGCACGGTGAAGGCACATGTGAGCGTCGTCCTCAGCAAGCTCGGGGTACGCAACCGGGTGGAGGCGGCCATCGCCGCACACGAGGCGGGCGTGGTCAGGCGCACGTAGCCCGGGCGCCTCCACGGGGGTGTTCACACCTCCGCGTACGCCTCGGCCTGCAGGGCGTACATCTCGGCGTACCGGCCGCCCAGATCCATCAGTTCGGCGTGCGTGCCCTGCTCCTCGATCCGCCCCTGGTGCATCACGATGATGCGGTCAGCCCGGCGGACGTTCACCAGCCGGTGGGTCACCAGGATCGTGGTGCGCGAACCGCCCTCGCTCAGCGCGCTGGCCATGCGCAGCCCCTCGAAGACGATGGCCTCGGCCTTGGCGTCGAGGGCGGCCGTGGGTTCGTCCGCGACCAGGATGCACGCGTCGCGGTAGACACCTCGGGCGACCCCGATGCGCTGCCACTGTCCGCCGGACAGGTCGCGGCCGCCGACGAACTCCTTGGACAGGATGGTCTCCGCACCACTGGGCAAGGAGGCCAGGACCTCGTCGATGCCCGAGGACTCCGCCGCCTCCCGCCAGCGCTCGCCCGACTCGTCCGCGTCCTCCAGACGGCCGATGCGGACGTTTGTCCCGGCTGTCATTGGCCACCGCGCCGGCTCCTGGGAGATCAGGGCGACCTGTCCGAAGAGCGACTCCTCGGTCGCCACGGAGATGTCGACCCCGTCCCACAGGACGCTGCCCGAGGTCGGCTGGTAAAGGCCGGTGATGACCTTGCTCAGCGTGGTCTTCCCGGACCCGTTCTCCCCCACCAGGGCGACCACCTCGCCACGGCCGATGGCCAGCTCGATGCCTCGGAGGGCGGGCGCGGAGCTTCCGGGGTAGCTGAACTCCACGTCGTTCAGGTGGATCGCGGCCGGGTTGTGCGGGGCGACGGCGACGGGGGGCAGCCGGCGGCGGGACGCCGCGTCGGCCAGCAGCTCTCGGTAGAGCTGGAGGTAATGGGACAGCTCGTAGATCCGGTTGACCGACCGCATCGTCACCACCAGCCCCATGTTCGCGTTGCGCATCGCGACCACCGCCGTACCGGCCAGCGCCAGCGGCATGATCCCGGCGTAGAGCAGGTAGCCCAGCAGGACGTAGGCGAGGCCGGTGCTGAAGCCGGTCATCGTGCGCCCGATCAGCTGGACGACTCCCTTCTTCGTCTCCAGTGCCACCGCTTCGCCCGTGAGCACGCGCGCGACCCGCCGGTGCTCCGCCATCAAGGGCTCCTGCAGGCGGTAGGCCCGGACCTCGGCCGCCACCTCCCGCTTCACGATCAGGTCCTGGACGACGCCGATGCGCAACTGGCGGGTGGCGTTGTCGAGGAAGCTGATGAAGTCCAGCTTGCCGACCTGGGTCGCGGTCCAGATCTCCGTCACCGCCGCGAGGAGCATGACAGGGAGCAGCCACACGCTCAGCAGTGCGGTGGCGACGAGCGCGGCCAGCATCGAGACCAGGGAGCGCAGCACCTCCGCCAGCAGGCGGATGCTCTGGTCGATCGAGGGCATGCCGCGCATCACGCCCTGGCGGACCAGCTCGCGGAAGCTCGGGTCGTCGAAGGCCTTCAGCTCGACGCCGACGACGGAGCTGTCCATCGCGTCCTGCGCGGCCGCCATGATCCGGGGGCGCAGCCTTCCCTGGAGGACCGTCGCGGCGCTCTCCATCAGGCCGCGCAGGGCGTAGGAGCCCACCACGGCGAGGACCGAGGGCAGCGAGTCCATGACCCGGTCCGGTGTGGGCCCTTCGGCCAGCAGGACCGTCAGCACGTTCGCGGTGGCGATCAGGCCGAACGCCGCCGCGCCGCCCGCGAGGAGCTGGGCCAGTCCGACGACCAGGGTGAGGAGGCGCGAGGCCCGCCATGCGAGGGTGACGATGACCGCGACCGCTGACGGTACGGCCCTCAGGGTGGCGACCACCCCTCTCTTGGCGATGGTCTCCCCGGGGGTGGCCCAGGTCGGTGTCTGAAAGTTGTCGGTGCCTATCAGCGACGTACTGCGCCGCTCCGGCTCTCCGTTCACGGTGCTCCTCAACAGATCACGGCGGGCGAGGCGCCGGTGAGATGACCGGCCACGCGGTCGAGTGCCGGAGCCAGCTCCGCGCGGTCCCGTACGAGCGCGATCCTGATCCAGCCCTCGCCGTCGGCCGGGTCCGCGAAGAAGGAGATCCCGGGGGCGACGAGCACCTTCGCGTGGGTGACGAGCTCGCGGGCGAGCTCGGACGATCCCCGGCCGAGGCCCGCCGTTCCCGCGAGGAGGAACCAGCCGCCCTCGGGGGTGTGCACGGTGAAGCCGGCCCGGCGCAGTCCGGCGCAGACCAGGTCCCGTCGCTCCTGGAACTCCGCGCGCGCCGTGTCCACCTCGGCCTCGTCCAGCATGCCGAGCGCGGCCGCGCCCCGCTGCAGCGGGTGCGGGGTGCCGAGGGTGGTGCGTTCGTGCACGCTGCGCAGCCCGGCGGTGATCTCCGGCCGTGCCACGCAGTACCCCAGCCGCCAGCCGCTCATCCTGCGGGTCTTGGAGAAGCTGCCGACGACGACGGAGCGGTCGCGCAGGGCGGGGAAGGATCCCAGGGGCGACAGATGGGCCCGGCCGTCGTAGGTGAAGCGGTCGTACACCTCGTCGGTGATCAGCACCAGGTCGTGGCGTTCGCAGAGCACCGTGAGCGCGGCGAACTCGGCTTCGTCAAAGGCCCGGCCGGTCGGGTTGTGGGGGTTGTTGAGCAGCACGGCGCGGGTCCGCGGCGTCACCGCCGAGGTCAACGCCTCCTCGGTGAGACGCCAGTCGGGGCCGGTGAGGGTCACGAACCGGGGTACGGCGCCGGCGAGTTCGACGACTCCGGGGTGGTTCTCGAAGAACGGCTGCGGGATGAGCACCTCGTCGCCGGGGTCGGTGGTCGCGATGACCGCGATGAGCAGCCCCTCGGTGGCGCCCGCGCTGATGACGAGCTCCCGTTCGGGGTCCACCGTCACCCCCCGGGCGGCGGCGAGCTGGGCGGCCACCGCGAGGCGCAGGTCGAGGAGTCCGGCCGGGTCTCCGTACTGGTTCGCGCCGGTGCGCAGCGCGGCGGCGGCGGCTTCGACGGCGGCGGCAGGAGGGTCGCCGGTCGGGATGCCGAGCGCGAGATCGGTCGCGGCGCCCGCGCGGGCGGCGGGGCGCCGGGGGGGGGGGCCCCGCGGGGGGGGGCCGGCCGGTCGGGGCGGCCCGTGGCGGGGGGGCACCGCTCCCCCACCCTGCGCGCCACCGGGTCGCCCCAGGCCACCAGCACCTCGCGGTCTCCCTCGAAGGGTTCGCGGCCGTGTGCGAGGCGGATGTTGTCGACCAGCATGATGTCGCCTGGCTGCCAGCGCTCGGCCATCCTGACCTGCTCGTACGCCGCGTTGATCTGCTCGATCTCCGGCCGGCCGACCGGCTCCCCGTCGCCGTAGAACGTACGGAAGGGCAGGTCCTCGCCGCACTCTCCGCGCAGGAACTCACGTACAGACTCCTCCAGGCTCCACTCGCTCCAGAACGCGACGTGGTTGAACCAGGAGGTGTCTCCGGTCCCCGGGTGCCGGACCAGTGCGGAGCGGAGCTGGGTGGTGGTCAGCCGGTCGCCGTGCCACTCGGTCGTGAGCTGCTGCGCCTGCGCGTACCGCTCCACCTCGGCGCGGTCCTCGGTGCCGAACGCCTCCTGCCAGGTGAGCCCGAAATGGCCCCAGTAGTTGCGCACCAGTTTCCAGCCCTGCTCGCGGAAGCGCGCCACCATGTCCTCGGGCAGCAGTTCGGCCATGGCGCGTGAGTCGCCGAGGAAGGTCTCTCCCCCGGTAGTGGGCGCGGTCAGGCAGGCGAAGACGAGCAGGCCGGGGTAGCTGAGCGCGTAGCTGTTCTCGTTGTGCAGCCGGATGCGGCGGCGGGCGGGCACGTCGGTGGCGGTGAACACCCCGCGTCCGTAGGCGCTGCGCGGCGTCGCCTTCTCCACGTAGTCGGCTGGCTTGCCGATGATCCGGTCGCGCAGCAGCGCGAACTCGTCCGCGGTGCCGAAGGGCAGGCCCCTCAGCATCACCGAGCCGCGCTCGGCGCACAGTTCGCGCAATTCGTCGAGGTGTTCGGAGAGCCAGTCGGCCGCCCCCTCCAGGGGCAGCTTCTGAGGTACCGGGCGAACGGGTATCCCGTTCGGCACGAAGTCGGTTCGCATGGTGGGAAGTTCCTTGTCTGGGTCGGCGACGGGCCCGTCAGGCGGTGGCGGGGAGATGCAGCAGGCCGCGCAGGGCGGCGGTGGGCCGGCGCACGGGCCGCCCGGTCATACGGAGCCCCGGTACACGCTCGACCAGCACCTTCAGCGCTACGTCGGCTTCCATACGGGCGAGCGGGGCTCCTACGCAGTAGTGGGCGCCGCTCAGGAACGCCAGGTGCGAGGTTGCGTCGGACCTGGTGATGTCGAAGCTGTGGGGGTCGGTGAAGACGTCGGGGTCGCGGTTGGCCCCGCCCAGGACCAGCATCAGGACGGTGTCCGGGGGAAGCGTCCGCCCGTCCGCCTCGAACTCCTCGCGGGCGACGCGGATCGAGTACTGCACCGGCGGGTCGTAGCGCAGTGACTCCTCGGCTGCCATCGGGGCCAGGTCGGGGTCGTCCACGAGCTTCTCCCACTGGACGAGGTCCTCCTGCAGCCGCAGCACGGTGTTGGAGACCAGATTCGTGGTCGTCTCGAACCCGGCCGTGAGCAGCAGTTGGCAGGTGCCCACGATCTCGCGCTCGGGGAGGGCCTGGTCGCCCTGGGGCTTCAGCAGCTCGCTGACCAAGTCGTCGCCCGGCTCGGCCCGGCGCTTGCGGACCAGTCCGGCAAAGAGTTCGTCGAGTTCGCGCACCGCTGTGCGGAACTCGTTGGCCTGGCGCGTGGAGCGGATGCCGTCGATGGCCTTGCCGGTGATCAGTCCGTAGTGGGCGAACAGCTCGACGTCCACATCGGCCAGTCCGAGCAGTTCGCTGATCACCGTGATGGGCAGGGGCGAGGCGAAGTCGGTGACCAGGTCGAACTCGTCCTTGGCCAGCGCGGCGTCCAGAAGCCGGTGGGCGACCTCCTCGGTGCGGCGCCTGTACTCGACTATCTTGCGGGGCCGGAAGGCGGGGGCGACCAGTCGCCGCCACCGCATGTGGTCGGACAGCTCTTCCTGGAGGAAGTTGGAGTCCGCGGAAGGCCCTTGTTCGCCGGGCGGTGTCACACGCTGGGGTTCTTCGTTGCGCCGGGCGAAGGCGGGGTCGCGCAGCACCCGGGTGCACAGTTCGTGCGAGGTGACGGCGTGCAGCCCCATACGGCTTCGGTAGACGGGACCGCGGGCGCGCATCTTCTCGTAGAGCGGATAGGGGTCGTCCAGCCGTTCGTGCAGCATCAGCTGGCCGACGAGGTCGCCCCGGCGCGCCATGGACCACACGGTGGCGCGCCGCAACTGGCGTTTCACTGTCCGACGCAGTTCTGCGGTGTTAGGCATGAGGCTCTCCCGGTGGGCGCGTCGTCGGCTCTTCCGGCCGGACGGCAGGCGGACAATCTCTTTCGAGCGGTACGAAAGGACGTGCGGGGCGGGTCATGTCGCGGGGCGCCCGAAGTGGAGGTTCACCACGTGGACTCCTCGTCCTCCAGGTCGAATTCGAGCTCGAACTCGTCGATCTCGTCCTGGCTGAGATGACTGACCGTCACGTCGGACGGGGTGATCCCGTGGTCGCCCGAGGCGTGGCGGACGAAGGTCTCCAGTGCCCGGTTCCACAGCCCGGCGAGCGCCTCGATGCGCTCGCGCGAGATGGCGCCCGAGGCCCAAGTCCAGTTGGCCATCAGGACGGGTGCGCCGTCGTGGTCCGCCACCAGCGCGGACAGGTCGAGCAGGTGGCTGAGGGGGGCGTCGGGGTCCTGGTCGGCGCCGGTCTCGTAGCCGGACAGGGCGGTGAACGGGCCGGGCTCGCTCCCCTCCCCAGTGGATCCGTTGAACCTGCCGAGGTAGTTGAACGTCAGGTCGGGGGCGGGCTGCGCGGCGAGAGCCGCGCCCGCGTCCGCGTTGAGGTGGCGCAGGAGCCCGTACCCCGCACGCCGCAGCGGGAGAGACCGCAACTGCTCCTTGACGCTGTTCAGGAGACGCCCGGTGGCGGGGCCGCCGGACCAGGCCTCGGCCCGGTCGGGGGCGGCCAGGTTGAGCCGGACCGGGTAGGTCTGGGTGAACCAGCCGACCGTCCGGGACAGGTCGGAGCCCGGCACCAGGTCCTCGTCGCGGCCGTGTCCCTCGATCTCCGCCACCACGGCGGACTCGCCGTCCGCGGACCAGTCGGCCACGGCCCAGCCCAGGGCGGCCAGCAGTACCTCGCGCAGTTCGCACCGGTAGGCGGCGGGGACGTCTGCCAGCAGCGCGGCGGTCGTCCCGGGTGACAGCCGGGTCATCAGGTGTCCCGAGGACGACGCGAGGTCTGTCGCCCCGTCGAGCGGCCGGTCGGCGAGGGTCACGCGGGGTTCCCGCAGGATCTGCGTCCAGCGGGTGGCGTCGGCGGCCAGCGCCGGCTCGTGGGCCAGTTCGGTGAGCCGGGCGGCCCAGGAGCGCAGGGAGGTGCCCACCGGCTGGAGCCGGACGGGTTCTCCGGCCAGGACGGATGCGCACGCCTCGGCGAGGTCGGGCAGCAGCACGCGCCAGGAGACGGCGTCCACCGCGAGGTGGTGGACGACCATCAGCAGCATGCCGTCCTGTTCCGGGCCCCGGTCGAAGAACACCGCGCGCAGGACTGCGCCCCGCTCGGGGTCGATCCGCGACCTGACGGCTTCGCCCTCCTCCAGCAGCACGGCCCGCAGCGCTTCGTCGTCCAGTCCGGCGGCGTCCACCCGGTGCAGGCACTCGGACGCGTCGACCGTTCCCTGCTCCCGTACCTGCTGCAGCCACCGGCCTCCGTCGGTCCGCAGGGTCAGGCGCAGGATGTCGTGCCGGTCGACTAGCGCGGCGAGCGCGTCCCGCAGGTGGCCGGCGCTCAGACCGGCCGGGGTGCGAACGAGGGTGGACTGGCTGAACCGGGTGATCGGCGCCCCGGTGTCCCGCAGCCAGGCGACGACCGGCGTCAGTGGTACGGGGCCCACACCGGCGCCCGCGACCTCGAAGGCGGTGCCCACCGGGGTCACCGCGGCGGCGAGCCGGGCGGGGGTCGCGTGCTCGAACACCTGGCGCGGGGAGAGGACGAGACCGGCCCGGCGGGCCTTGCTCACCAGCTCGATGGCGAGGATGCTGTCGCCGCCGAGGTCGAAGAAGCCGTCGTCGACGCCCGCTTCCGGCAGTCGCAGCACCTCGGCGAAGAGGCGTACGAGGGTCTCCTCCCGCTCCCCGGAGGCGGCTCGCGTCTCACCGGCCGAGGTGAAGTCGGGGGCGGGCAGCGCGGACCGGTCGATCTTCCCGTTCGCGGTGACGGGTATGCGCGGTACGACCACCACGGCGGCCGGCACCAGGTGGCGGGGCAGGACGGCGGCGGCGTACTCGCGCACCGTCGCGGGGGCGAGGTCGATGCCCGGCTCGGCGACCACGTGGGCGACCAGGCGCGGCACGCCGTCGGCGGTGTTCAGTCCGGCGACGGCGGTGAGGACCCCTGGCGCGGCCGACACGGCCGCGGCCACCTCGCCCGTCTCGATGCGCACGCCGCGCAGTTTGACCTGGCCGTCGGCGCGGCCGAGGAAGACCAGTTGCCCGTCCCGGCGCCAGCGGACCAGGTCTCCGGTGCGGTAGGCGCGTTCGCCCGGGGAGCCGAAGGGCAGGGCGACGAATCGCTCCGCGGTGAGCCCGGGGCTCCCGAGGTAGCCGCGGGCCAGTCCGGCGCCGCTGACGTACAGCTCGCCGGGCACGCCGACCGGGACGGGACGCAGTGCCTGGTCCAGGACGTGGACCCGGGTGTTCTGGACGGGTCGCCCGATCGGGACCTCCCCGCCCTCGGCGACCGGGGCGGAGATCGAGGTGACCACCGTGGACTCGGTCGGTCCGTAGGCGTTCACCATGCGGCGGCCGGCGGACCAGCGCTCCACCAGTTCGGGCCCGCACGCCTCGCCGCCCACGACGAGGGTCGTCATGGTGGACAGGGCGCCCTCGGGGACGGTCGCCAGGGCGGCCGGGGGGACGAGTGCGTGGGTCACCCGGTGGGCGGCGACGACCTCGGCCAGCAGTTCACCGGCGAGGGGGCCGGGGGGCGGGACGACGAGTGCGGCGCCCGCGGCGAAGGCGGAGGTCACCTCCAGGACCATCGCGTCGAATCCCGGGGCCGACAGCTGGAGGAACCGGCTGTCCGGCCCCACCGCGAACCGTCGCCCCTCCTCGGCCGCCAGCGAGGCGAGCCCGGTGTGCGGGACGACCACGCCCTTGGGCGTTCCCGTCGATCCGGAGGTGTAGATGAGGTAGGCGGGGTTGTCCGGACGCAGCGGGCGTACCCGGTCGGCGTCGGTCGGCGCCCGGCGCGGGCGGGACCTCAGGTCGATCTCGCCGACCAGGACGGCCGGGACGTCCCCGACGCGGGCGGCGCCGTCCCGGTCGGTCAGGACCCGGACGGCTCGGCTCCCTTCGAGGACGACACCGATCCTGGCGTCCGGGTGCGCGGGGTCGACCGGGGTGTACGCGGCGCCGGCCTTGACCACGGCGAGGAGGGAGACGATCAGGTCGGCGGACCGGGGCAGCAGCAGCGCGACGACGTCCTCGGGTCCGACTCCGGAGGCGATCAGCTCATGGGCGAGCGCATTGGCGCGGGCGTCGAGGCCGGCGTAGCTGAACTCGAACCCGTCGCCGATGAGGGCGGGGGCGTCGGGCGTACGGCGGACCCGGTCCTCGAAGAGCTGAGGGAGGGTGGGGCTGCCCGGATCGGAGGTGGTGTCGTTCCATTCCTCGGTCAGCTGCTTCCGCTCGGCGTCCGGCAGGATGTCGAGGGAACCGATGGCACGGCCCGAGTCGCCCGTAGCGGACTCCAGCAGCCGGACCAGGCGGGCGGCGTAGGACTCCGCCGTCTCCCGGTCGAACAGGTCGAGGCTGTACTGGAGGGAGCCGGTGAGGCCGCCGTCCGCGCGCTCGCCGAAGCCGAAGGCGAGGTCGAACTTGGCCGCCTCCGTGTCCACCGGGTAGGACCCGGCGGTGAGGCCCGGCACGTCGGGCAGCGGCGGCGTGCTCCGCGCGTCGGCGTCCTCCAGCGACAGGGAGACCTGGAAGAGGGGGTGGCGGGCGGCGGAACGCTCGGGGTTGACGATCTCCACGACCCGCTCGAACGGCACATCCTGATGAGCGAACGCCACCAGATCAGCCGCACGCACCCGACCCACCAGCTCACGGAACGACGGATCACCCGACACATCCGTCCGCAACACCAACGTATTGACGAAGAAGCCCACCAGCCTCTCCAGCTTCACATCCCCACGCCCCGCGACCGGCACCCCGATCGGCACATCGTCACCGCCGCCCAACCGCGACAACAACACACCCAACGCAGCCTGCATCACCATGAACACCGTGGCACCACACTCACGCGCCACCGCCACCACACCCGCATGCAGCTCCGCCGGAACCTCGAACTCCACCCGGCCACCACGCTGCGAACCCACCACCGGACGCACCCGGTCCACCGGAAACGACAACTCCCCCGGCAACCCCGCCAATGCCCCCCGCCAGAACTCCACCTGCCGCGACAAAGCACTACCGGAATCACCCTCCGACCCCAGCAACTCCCTATGCCACACAGCGAAATCCGCATACTGCACCGGCAACGGCTCCCACCCCGCAACCCCACCACCACACCGCGCCGCGAAAGCATCCGCAAAATGACCCGCCAAAGGCCCCACCGACCAACCATCACCAGCAATGTGATGCATCACCATCAACACCACATGCTCATCCACCCCCACCTCGAACAAGAACCCCCGCACCGGCAACTCACCCGACAAATCAAAACCACGCCGAGCAGCAGCCGACAACTCCCCCGCCAACTCCCCCTCACCAACCGAACGCACCGTCCACTCCGGCGACACCGAACCCGCATCCAACACCACCTGATACGGACCCTCACCATCCTCAGCAATCACCGTCCGCAACACCTCATGACGCCCCACCACATCACCCAACGCCCCGAACAACGCCCCACGATCCAACCGCCCCGACAACCGCAACGCCATCGGCACGTTGTACACCGCACCCGGACCGTCCAACCGATCCAAAAACCACAACCGACGCTGCGCGAACGACAACGGAACCCGCCCCGGACGCACCCCACCACCCAGCACCACACCACCCGAAGAACCCGAGGCGTCCGAAGCACCGACGAGCCGGGCCACGCCGGCGGGCGTGGGGTCCTCGAAGAAGTCCTTCAGCGACACCGGGGCGCCCAGCGCGGCGCGTATGTGGTTCATGAGACGGATCGCGGCGAGGGAGTGACCGCCCCGGTCGAAGAACGACTCATCGGGTGCCACGGTCTCCACGCCGAGCACGTCGGCGAACAGCCCGCACAGGATCTCCTCCCGGGGGGTGCGCGGAGTCCGTGCGGTCTCCTCGCCGCGGCCCGGAGCGGCGTGGGCGCCCTCGGCCGGCGTGCGGACCAGTTCGCCGGTCCGGGTCCAGCGGCCCCGTTCACCGGTCGGCCTGAGCCAGCGGCCGGGCCGCCCGAACGGGTCGGCCACCATGCCCTCGCCGGGGATCTCGACGGCCTCGTACACCTCCGCGTACACGCCGGGCGGGACGGGGCGCAGGCCGGGAGCCAGGACGTAGAACTCGCCGCCCCATTCCTGGAGCACCAGGTCCCGTTCCTCCGCGTCCAGCAGTTCGATGTCGCGGACCCGCAGGTCCTGGTCGGCGACGACCGCCTCGACCAGCCTGAGCAGCCGGGCGACGACGGACTCGGCGGTACCGGGGTCGAACAGGTCGGCGTTGTAGTCCAGGGTCCCCGTCATGCCGGCGGGTGAGCCATCGCCCGTCCGGGACTCGCCGAACTCGAAGTCGAGGTCGAACTTGGCCGCCTCCGTGTCCACCGAGAGGGTCTCGCTCGTCAGCCCCGGCAGCCGGCTCGTCGCGTCGAGTGCGGAGATCTCGTCGGCGGTGTTGCAGGTGAGTGCGGTCTGGAATAGGGGGTGGCGGGCGGCGGAACGCTCGGGGTTGACGATCTCCACGACCCGCTCGAACGGCACATCCTGATGAGCGAACGCCACCAGATCAGCCGCACGCACCCGACCCACCAGCTCACGGAACGACGGATCACCCGACACATCCGTCCGCAACACCAACGTATTGACGAAGAAGCCCACCAGCCTCTCCAGCTTCACATCCCCACGCCCCGCGACCGGCACCCCGATCGGCACATCGTCACCGCCGCCCAACCGCGACAACAACACACCCAACGCAGCCTGCATCACCATGAACACCGTGGCACCACACTCACGCGCCACCGCCACCACACCCGCATGCAGCTCCGCCGGAACCTCGAACTCCACCCGGCCACCACGCTGCGAACCCACCACCGGACGCACCCGGTCCACCGGCAACGACAACTCCACCGGCAACCCCGCCAAAGCCCCCCGCCAGAACTCCACCTGCCGCGACAAAGCACTACCGGAATCACCCTCCGACCCCAGCAACTCCCTCTGCCACACAGCGAAATCCGCATACTGCACCGGCAACGGCTCCCACCCCGCAACCCCACCACCACACCGCGCCGCGAAAGCCTCCGCAAAATCAGCCGCCAAAGGCCCCACCGACCAACCATCACCAGCAATGTGATGCATCACCATCAACACCACATGCTCATCCACCCCCACCTCGAACAAGAACCCCCGCACCGGCAACTCACCCGACAAATCAAAACCACGCCGAGCAGCAGCCGACAACTCCCCCGCCAACTCCCCCTCACCAACCGAACGCACCGTCCACACCGGCGACACCGAACCCGCATCCAACACCACCTGATACGGACCCTCACCATCCTCAGCAATCACCGTCCGCAACACCTCATGACGCCCCACCACATCACCCAACGCCCCGAACAACGCCCCACGATCCAACCGCCCCGACAACCGCAACGCCATCGGCACGTTGTACACCGCACCCGGACCGTCCAACCGATCCAAAAACCACAACCGACGCTGCGCGAACGACAACGGAACCCGCCCCGGACGCACCCCACCACCCAGCACCACACCACCCGAAGAACCCGAGGCATCCGAGGAACCCGCGGAGTCCAGCAGAGCGTCGAGACCGGCGACGGTAGGGGCCTGAAACACGTCGCGGACCGACAGCTCCACCCCGAGGACGCTGCGGACACGGCTCACCAGACGGGTGGCGGTCAGCGAGTGCCCGCCCAGGGTGAAGAAGCCGTCGTCGACTCCCACCGCGTCCATGCCGAGCACGTCGGCGAACAGCCCGCAAAGGATCTCCTCCCGGGGAGTGCGCGGCCCTCGTCCGACACCGGAACCGGCGGTGCGTGGGACCTTCAGGGCCGACCGGTCCAACTTGCCGTTGCGGGTCAGCGGCAGGTCGTCCACCAGGACCACGACGGAGGGCAGCAGGTGCGCGGGCACCCGCTCGGCCAGCGAGTCCCGCAGCTGCGCCGGGTCGAGCGCGGCACCGTCCTCGGCCACCACGAGCGCGACGAGCCGCTGCTCATCGGTGGTCACCGCGCAGCGGGCCACCCCGGGCTCCTCCCCGAGGTACGCCTCCACCTCGGCCGGTTCGATGCGGAACCCGCGCACCTTCACCTGGTCGTCGGCCCGGCCCACGAACTCCAGCTCGCCGTCGGGGCGTCGGCGCACCAGGTCGCCGGTTCGGTACATCCGTCCGCCCGACGCGGCGGCGACGAACCGCTCGGCGGTCAGGGCATGGTTACCGAGGTAGCCACGGGCCAGGCCGGGCCCGGATACGTACAGGTCGCCCACGACCCCGTCGGGCACCGGGCGCAGCGCGAAGTCCAGCACGTGGACGACGGTCCCGTCGATCGGGCGGCCGATCGGCGGCACACCGGAGTCGGCGGCCAGCGGCTCGGACATGGTCGCGCAGACGGTGCACTCGGTGGGCCCGTAGGCGTTCACCAGGCGGCGGCCGCGGCCCCATCGGCGAACGACCTCGGCGGTGCAGGCGTCACCCGCCACGGTGATCACGGTCTCCGCGGGCACGGCGTCGTCCGGCAGCACGGCGAGCACGGCCGGCGGCAGAGTGACGTGGCTGATCCGCCGGTCGGCGAGCAGGGCGGCGAGCCCGGGGCCCGGCAGCAGCTGGTCGGCCGGGGCGAAGACCGCCGTCCCGCCGGACAGAAGCGCGATCATCAGTTCCGAGACCGAGGCGTCGAAGGTGGGTGACGCGAACTGCAGCACCTTGCTGTCCTCGGCGACCGCGAACCGCTCGATCTGGCCCGCGGCCAGTCCAGGCAGCCCCGCGTGGGTGACGACGACGGCCTTGGGGCGGCCGGTCGACCCGGAGGTGTGCACCGCGTAGGCGGGGTGGCTCGCGCGCAGCGGGGCGGTGCGCTCCTCGTCCCGTACGTCGTCGGCCGGAAGGGCGGCCAGTTCCGCGACGGTGTCCGGGTCGTCGAGCACGACGCACGGCACGTCGCCCTCCGCGAAGCCCGTGTCGAGGGTGGTGACGACGAGCACCGGGTCGGTGTCGCCGAGGACCAGCCTGATGCGCTGGGCCGGGTGGGCGAGGTCGACCGGTACGAGGGCCGCGCCCGCCTTGGCGACAGCCAGCATCACGACGGGCTGGGCCAGGGAGCGGGGCAGGGCCAGGGCGATGAAGCGCTCGGGTCCCGCGCCCCGCGCGATCAGCAGCCGGGCCAGCCGGTTGGCACGCTCGTTCAGTTCGGCCGCGGTCAGGGTGGCGTCGCCGAACTCCGCGGCGGGGCGGGCCGGCGCGTGGGCGGCCCGGCGCTCGAAGAGGTCGTGCCACAGGGCTCCGGGCTCCGCGGCCCGCCCGGGGCTTCCTATGCCGTCGGCGAGGGGCGCTTCCGCGGCGGTGAGCAGAGCGGCGCGGGCCACGGGCAGCTCCGGCGCGCCGCTGATGGCGCGGAGGACGCCGGTGAACCGCTCCGCGACAGCGGCCAGGCCCCGGTCGTCGAACAGGCCGGGGGCGCAGTCGAGGCGCAGCCGCAGGACGTCGTCGGGGAGGACCGCGAGCGCGAGCGGGAAGTGCGTGGAGTCGTAACCGTCGGAGCCCACCACTCGCAGGCCGGGGACGACCTCGGTGACCTCGTCGCCCGCCGGGTAGTTCTCGACCACCAGGGCGGTGTCGAAGAGTTCGCCGTGTCCGGCGATCCGCTGGATCTCGGCGAGCCCGAGGTGCTCGTGCGCCAGCAGCGCGGAACGCTCTGCCTGCACCCGCACCACCAGATCCCCCAGCCCCTCGGCCGGGTCTACCCGGACGCGCTGCGGCACCGTGTTGATGAACAGCCCGACCATCGACTCGGCGCCGTCCAGCTCGGCGGGACGGCCCGAGACCGTCACACCGAACACCACGTCCTCACGGCCCGTCAGACCGCCCAGCAGCACCGCCCACGCGGCCTGGACAACGGCCCCGACCGTGACACCCCACTCGCGCGCGAACCCCTTCACCGCGGCGGACGTCTCCGGATCGACCGCGTCCTCCAGGCGGCGCGGCGCCTCGGCCGCGCCGCCCGTGTGCGCGGAGATCAGGGTCGGCCCCGGGAGACCGTCCAGAGCGCTGCGCCAGGCCTCCGTGGCGGCGTCCCGGTCGCGGTCGGCAAGCCACCGCAGGTGGTCGCGGAACGGCCGTACCGGGGGCAGCGCGCCGGGGTCGCCCACCCGGTACAGCTCGACCAGCTCCTTGAGGAGGATCGGCTGGGACCAGCCGTCCCACAGGACGTGGTGGTTGGTGATGACGAACCGGAAGGAGGCGTCCTCCAGGCGCATCAGCAGGCAGCGCAGCAGCGGGCCGTGCGCGGGGTCGAAGCGGCGGGTCCGGTCCTCGGCCGCGAGGCGGGCGGCCTCGGCCGAGGGGTCCTGCCGGTCGCGGAGGTCCACCTCGGTCCAGGGCAGGTCGATCTCGTGCGGGATGACCTGGACGGGCGAACGCACGCCGTCGAAGCGGAAGCTCGCCCGCAGGTTGGGGTGCCGGTGCAGCACCGCGTCCATGGCCTCGCGCAGCCGCGCGGGGTCCAGGGCGCCGTCCAGGTCGAGCGTCGCCTGCGCGTTGTAGACGTCGGGCACGTCCTGGTCCAGGACGTGGTGGAAGAGCAGCCCTTCCTGGAGCGGTGCGAGCGGCAGGACGGTCTGCGGGGCAGGGCCGGTGGCCGTCAGGTGGTCCAGTTCCCCGGGGGTGAGCGTGACGTCGGAGACGTCAGCCGGGAGGGTGCGGGCGGGGCCGGTCCCGGTCGGGGCGCCGGGACCTCGGTCGCCGCCGCCGTCACCTCCGGGGCCCTCGCCGCCGTCGTCGGGCCGGTCGCCGGTGCCGCCGGTCAGGGTGCGCAGCGTCTCGGTCCAGGCCCGGGTGAGCTCGGAGACGTCCTGTTCGGTGAGCAGTTCGCCGCCGCGGGACCAGGTGGCGGTGAGGGTGGGGCCTTCGACGCCGTCCGTCGCCACCGCGTCCAGCACGAGGACGTGGCTCAGCGGCGCGTCGGGGGCGTCGTCACCGACGCCGAGTGCCTCGGGGACGAAGCCGTCGGCACCGGCGGGAGCGCCGACCCGGCCGAGGTAGTTGAACATGATCTGCGGTGCCGCGGCGCGGGCCAGCACCGGTGCCGTACGCGGGTTCAGGTAGCGCAGCAGTCCGTATCCCACGCCGCCGTCGGGGATGGCCGTCATGGCGTCGACGACGCCGCGCAGCGCGCTGTGGGCCGCGTCCCGGCCCTCCGGGTCGCCGGTCGTGACGCGCAGGGGGTGGATGCTGGTGAACCAGCCGACGGTCCGGGAGAGGTCGGCGCCCTCGACCAGGTGCTCCGCCCGCCCGTGCCCCTCGACGTCCACGAGGAGTCCGGAGTCGTGGGGGTGGCCGCGCTCGGCCCTCCGGCGTCCGACGGCCACGGCGAGCGCCGCGAGCATCAGGTGGTCGGGGCTGTCCGCGGCGAGCACCGCGCGGGACAGGTCCACCGGCAGGGTGATCTCGGTGCGGCGGACGGTGGACGCGAGGTCGGTCTCCGGGTCGAGCGGCCGGGCGCCGAGCAGCGGGTCGGGGCCTTCGAGGGCGGCCTTCCACAGCGGGAGTTCGGTTCGGCGGGCCGCCGCCTGCTCGGTCAGGCGGTGTGCCCAGGTCCGCAGGGAGGTGGCCACCCTCGGCAGCCGGGGCTGTTCGCCCTTCGCCCGGGCCAGGCAGGCGGTGGCCAGGTCGGAGAGCAGGATCCGCCAGGAGACGCCGTCGACGGCGAGGTGGTGGACGGCCAGGACGAGGAGTCCCTGCTCCGTGGGCCCGCGGTCGAGGAGTGCGGCCCGCACGACGGCGCCGTCGGCCGGCGAGAGACCGGCGGTGACGCGCGCGGCCAGGGACGGTACGTCCTCGGCGCCGGAGCCCGGCGCGGCGGCGTCGACGTGCTCCAGCACCGAACCGGCGGTGACCGCGCCGCACGGGCGGACCTGGGGAACCCAGCCTGCCTCGTCGGACTCCAGGATCATCCGCAGGGCGTCGTGGTGGTCGAGCAGGTCCTGGAGCGCTTCGGTGAGGTGCTGCCGGCCGATGTCGGCGGGCAGGCGGACGGCGACCGTCTGGGCGTGGCCGTCGAGCGGGACGCCTGACTCGGCGAGCCTGACCATGACCGGGGTCAGCGGGATCTCGCCGACGCCGTCGTCGTTGGGCTCGGACTCCGGCTCGTTCACGACGGGCGTCCCGACATGGGCGGCGAGCCCGGCCACGGTGCGGTGGTCGAAGACGTCCCTGGTGGTCAGGATCAGCCCCGCGCGCCGGGCCCGGCCCACGAGCTGCATGGACAGGATGCTGTCGCCGCCCAGCCCGAAAAAGTCGTCCTCGACGCCGGCGTCCGGGACGCCGAGCACCTCGGCGAACAGGGCGCGGAGAAGGGCCTCCTGCTCGTTGCGGGGAGCCCGGCGGCCGGGCGCGGCGGACTGCTCCGGGGCGGGCAGCGCCTTCCGGTCGAGCTTGCCGCTGCCGGTCAGCGGCAGCTCGGGCAGGACGACGACCGAGGAGGGCACGAGGTGTTCGGGCAGCTTCTCGGCCAGGTACGCGCGAAGGTCGGGGTGGGCCGGTCCCGACACGACGGCGTAGCCGACCAGCCGCCGGTCCCCCGGCCGGTCCTCGCGCACCACGACCGCCGCGGCCGAGACCGCCGGGTGGGTGTCGAGAGCCGCCTCCACCTCCCGGGGCTCGACACGGAATCCGCGGAGCTTGACCTGCTGGTCGGAGCGGCCGGCGAACTCCATGCGTCCGTCGGGACGCCGTCGGGCGAGGTCACCGGTGCGGTACAGGCGGTCTCCGGGGGCGCCGAAGGGGTCAGCGACGAAGCGTTCGGCGGTGAGGTCGGGTCGGTCGATGTAGCCGCGGGCCAGCTGCGGTCCGGCGAGGTAGAGCTCTCCCACGGTGCCGGGGGCGGCCGGCCGGAGGGCGGCGTCGAGCAGGTGGACGCGAGTGTCGAGCAGCGGCCTGCCCAGGTGGGGGGCGGTGCCGGCCTCGATGATGGTGCCCGTGGTGTCGACGGCGCACTCGGTGGGACCGTACAGGTTCCACGCGGTCGCCCGGGACGCGGCGAGCTTCTCCCAGGCGGGGGCCGCGATCTCCTCGCCGCCGAGGGCGAGGACGGCCGGGTGGTGGCCGTCGCCCAGGAAGCCGGCGTCCAGCAGGCGTTCGAAGTACGTCGGCGTGACCTGCACGTAGTCCAGGCGGTACTCGTCGACGTGGGCGACGACGGCGTACGGGTCGGTCCTCGTCGCCTCGTCCAGGACGTGCAGCTCGTGCCCGGCGACCATCCACAGCAGCGGGTTCCACGAGGCGTCGAACGTGGCGGGGCTGAGGTGGCCGATCCGCAGGGTCCGCTCCCGCCCCGGCACGAAGAGCGCATCGGCGTGTGCGGCGTACAGGTGGGCGAGGGCGGAGTGCGGGACGACGACGCCCTTGGGGGTGCCGGTGGAGCCGGAGGTGTGGATGACGTACGCCGGGTGTTCGGGCCGGAGCCCGAGTCCGCCGGGATTCGCGGTGCTCGCGTCCGCGAGGGCGCGCAGGGTCTCCGGGTCGTCGAGCACGATCGGCCGGGCGCCCTCGGTGGGGCAGTCGTCCGCCCCCGCACGGGTGGTGACGACGGCGAAGGGGGCCGTGCCGCGCAGGACGTGCGCGGTGCGCGCGGCGGGCTGGGCGGGGTCGACCGGTACGTACGCCGCACCGGACTTGAGTACCGCGAGGACGGTGACGATCCAGTCCTCAGTGCGTGGGAGGAGCACGGCGACATGGCGCTCGGGGGCGGCGCCGGCCGCGATCAGCAGGTGGGCGAGGCGGTTCGCCCGCTCGTTCAGCTCTGCGAAGGTCAGCGGCCCCCGGCCGGTGACCAGGGCGACGGATCGGGGCGTGCGGGCGACCGTGGTCTCGAAGAGGTCGGCGACTGTGCCGTTCGGCGCCTCGCCAGCCGTACCGTTCCACTCCACGATCTGCCGCCTTTCGTTCGTTGCGGGAAGCCCCGCCTCTGTTACGGGGGTCTGCGGCGCCTCGGCGGTCGACCGGACGAGCCCGGCCAGCCGGGAAGTGATCTCCCCGGCCTCGTCGGCGTCGTACGCGCCGGACGGACAGCGGAGCTGGAAGCGCAGCCGGGCTCCGGGGGCCACGGTCAGGGTCACGGGGTAGTGGCCGGCGTTGCTGATGTCCGCCGGTCCCAGGCTCAGGCCGCTCCGGGCGGCGATCCCGGCGAGCGCGTCCGCGTCCACCGGATAGTTCTCGAAGACCGTGGTGGTGTCGAAGAGTTCGCCGTGTCCGGCGATCCGCTGGATCTCGGCGAGCCCGAGGTGCTCGTGCGCCAGCAGCGCGGAACGCTCCGCCTGCACCCGCACCACCAGATCCCCCAGCCCCTCGGCGGGATCGATCCGCACCCGCAGCGGGACCGTGTTGATGAACAGCCCGACCATCGACTCGGCGCCGTCCAGCTCGGCGGGACGGCCCGAGACCGTCACACCGAACACCACGTCCTCACGGCCCGTCAGACCGCCCAGCAGCACCGCCCACGCGGCCTGCACGACCGCCCCGACCGTGACACCCCGCTCCCGCGCGAACGCCTTCACCGCGGCGGTGTCCTCCTCGGACAGCTCGACGACGGTCTGCGCCGGCTCGGCGGTGGTGTGTCCGGCCGCCAGGAGGGCGGGGCCGGGCAGGCCGTCGAGGGCGGTGCGCCAGGCATCGGCGGCCGCGGCCCTGTCCTGCCCGGCGAGCCACCGCAGGTGGTCGCGGAACGGCCGCACCGGGGGCAGCGGTCCGGGGTCGTCCGCCCGGTACAGCTGAAGCAGATCGTGGAAGAGCACCGGCATCGACCAGCCGTCAAGCAGGATGTGATGCAGCGTCAGCAGCAGCCGGTGCCGGTCGTCCCCCGTGCGCAGCAGCGCGAACCGCAGCAGGGGCGGCCGGGTCAGCGAGAAGCCCTGCTCCCGCTCGCGGTCGGCGGTCTTCTCCAGGACGCCTTCCCGGTCGGACGGGGCCGTCCCGGTCAGATCGGTGTACGTCCACGGCACGGGCAGGCGTCCCGGCAGCACCTGCACGGGGCGGTCGAGACCCTCGTGGTGGAAGCCGGCCCGCAGGTTGGTGTGCCGGTCCAGCAGGGCCTCCGCGGCCGCCTTGAACCGGTCGACGTCCAGCTGCCCGTCGATGTCCACCGCGCACTGCACGACGTAGTCCTCGTCGAGGGTCCCGTGGTGCACATGGTGGAAGTAGAGCCCTTGCTGGAGCGGCGAGAGCGGCAGCACGTCCTCCAGGACGGGGTGCAGTTCCCGCAGGGCGGCGAGGTCCTCGACGGTGATGCCGGGGGCTGACACGTCCGGCGGCGCCAGTACGCCCTCATGAGTGGACAGCCCGGTCAGGGCGTCGAACCAGCCCTTCGCCAAGGCGCTCGCGGACGCGGCCGGCAGCAGCTCCGCCGCCCAGGTCCAGGTGGCGGTCAGTCGGGGGCCGTCCTCGCCGTCCAGGACTACGGCGTCCAGCGCGACGGGGTGGGACAGCGGGGTGGCCGGGGCCTGCCAGTCCAGGGAAGCGCCCTCGTCGGCGGTGGACGTCCACAGTCCTTCCTGGGCTGCGCTCACCCGACCGAGGTAGTTGAACCCGAGGTCGGGGCGGGCGGTCCGGGCCAGCCGGGCGCCTGTGGTCCGGTTGAGGTGGCGCAGCAGCCCGTGGCCGATGCCCTGGTCCGGCACGTCCCGGACGCGTTCCTTGACCGAGGTGAGGACCTCGTCGGGATCGGTTCCGGTGGGCAGCAGCAGGGGGTGCAGGGAGGTGAACCAGCCGACGGTCCTGGAGAGGTCGGCGCCGGGCAGGAGGGATTCGGCGCGGCCGTGACCCTCGATCTCGACGAGCACGCCGGGCCGGTCGCGGTCCCAGCCGGAGACCGCGAGGACCAGGCCGGCCAGGAACAGTTCGCCGATGTCGCAGCGCAGCCGCGTTGTGGCGTCCAGGACCCGTGCGGTGACCTCGGGCGGCAGGGTCAGTTCGAGCTGTCCGGCCGTGCCGAGGACGTCGCGTGCGGGGTCGAGGGGGCGTCCGCCGACCGGGACGAGGTCCGCGTCGGCTCGCTGGAGCCACGGGCCGAGTTGCGCCTCGATGGCCGGTTCCCCGGCGAGCCGGTGCAGGCCCGTCGCCCAGGCGCGCAGTGACGTCTCCACGGGGGCGAGCCGTATCTCGCATCCGTCGCGCACGGCCTGCCACGCCTCGGCGAGGTCGGGCAACAGGATGCGCCAGGACACTCCGTCGACGGCGATGTGGTGGGCCACGAGCAGCAGCCGGCCGGGGTCGGCGCCCCGGTCGAACCAGACGGCCTGGAACACCGCTGCGCGTTCGGGGGCAAGCCGGGCACGGGCCTCGGCGGCCTCGTGGGCGATGAGGTCGCGCAGCGCGGTGCCGCGGACGCCGGTGGCGTCGACCCGGCGCACCGCGCGCCGCGCGTCGATCGCTCCGGGCGCCAGCACCCGCAGCCGCCACTGCGGCGTTGTCGTCAGGGACAGGCGCAGGGCGTCGTGGTGGTCGAGCAGCGCCGCGACGGCGGTGGTCAGTTCATCGAGCGTCAGAGCCGCCGGCACGGGGACGGCGACGGACTGGTGGAAGGTCCCGGTGGGGCCGCCGAGTTCGCGCCACCGGTGGACGACGGGCGTCAGCGGTACGTCGCCGACGTCCGGGCCTCCTCCGGTGGTCGCCGGTGCGGGGACGAGCGCGGCGAGCGCGGCCGGGGTGGGGTTCTCGAACAGGTCCCGGGTACTGAGGGCGAGTCCGGCC